>CANROV010000012.1 GCA_947632315.1 Candidatus Gastranaerophilales bacterium | reverse complement strand
TGTAGCGGGGTTTCTTGTAAATGAAACACCTGTTGCACAGTCATCACCCATATTTCCGAATACCATTGTTTGTACGTTAACTGCTGTACCGTAATTATGGTCAATTTTATTCATGTTTCTGTATGCAACGGCTCTGGGTATATTCCAAGACCTAAATACCGCTTCAATAGCTTCTTGCAATTGAACATAAGGATCTTGAGGAAATTCTTTGCCTGTTACTTCTTTTATAACTCTTTTGTATATCGGTATTAATGATTTCCATCCGTCAGCGGAAATTTCCGTATCAGATTTAACACCTTCTCTTGCTTTCACTTTATCAACTTCAGATTCAAAATATTTTTGTCTGTCCATTTCCCAAGCAACAGAACCAAACATTGTTAAAAATCTTCTGTAGCTGTCATAGCAAAAACGAGGATTGTTGGTTAATTTAACCATCGCTTCAACTGTTTCATCATTTAAACCAAGGTTTAAAATAGTTTCCATCATACCCGGCATTGATATTCTTGCGCCTGAACGAACAGAAACAAGCAAAGGATTTGTTTTATCTCCAAATTTTTTACCTGCCTGCTGTTCTACAATTTTTAATTTTTCTTTTACATCGTCCATCAACCCTAATGGCATTTTATTGCCGTTATTAATGTATTCCATGCAAGTTTCAGTTGTTATTGTTAATCCGGGAGGTACAGGCAAACCTAAATTTGTCATTTCTGCCAAATTAGCGCCTTTTCCGCCTAACAGATTTCTCATGGAAGCATTACCTTCCTTGAATAACCACACTCTCTTCTCTGTCATTATTTTCTCCTTATTTACCATTTTGTATCAATGATTTTTTTAAATTATCATGAACATGCTTTTAACTCAAATTAAAATTGTCCGCCCAATATATAATATTCACTGCAAAATACTCCGATTCCTATAGGAGAACAATTTGCCCGCAATTTATCTTTATAATTCCACCCAAGTGCCTTAACTTCATTAGGATATATATTCAGGAAAAAAATATCCTGCCCTATTCTGTTAGGTTTTTTCTGTCCGTTAATATCTACAAACAATATATAGTCATTCTTTACTTCACTATTTACTATTTGATATTTATTCTTTAGACCTAATAACATATTATCTTTATACTTAACAAAATTATCAAAATAGAATAATGATGACTTTTTTACGGGTGCAGCGTTCATATATAAATAACCATGCTTATACGGATTTGAATTAATAATTTTTTCCTCTCCGAGATAGGGCATAACACGATTTAAAATATATTCATCCGTTATTACTTTATCCACACTATTTAACTCAGGAATTATACTGCCTTCATGAAGATTAACCAGAGCAAAAGAATACTTTAGTTCTTCGTATACAGATTTCCATTTTGCAATTCTTTGTGCCTGCTCAATGCTAATTAAATTAAAAGGAAGTACAATTAAAATAATTACTAAAAAAACAGATAATAAAAAAATTATGTTAAATATATTAAAAGAAAAATTTTTCACTATTTAAGTTCCATTCTTCTTTTTTCTTTCATCAATTCATCATAAATCCAATCAGGAACAAAATTCTTACCCATAATTATATTCCCGTTATTTGGATTAGGAGCATGAAAATCAGAACCGCCGGTTATTATAAGCCCGTACTTTTCAGCTAAAGTAGAAAAATATTCAATAATAGCAGGTGAATGTTTTCTATGATATGCTTCAAGCCCTCTTAATCCAAAGTTCATCATCTCTTTAGTCAATTGCTCCGCAATATCGACATCAAAAGGATGTGCAAAAACAGGAATACCGCCCGCATCATAAATTACTTCAACCGCATCAAACGGAGTTACTGTTTTTCTTTGAACATACACACTTGATTCATCATTAATATATTTGTTATACGCTTCAATAACACTGGATGTTCCGCCTGCATTTGTAATGGCTTTAGCAATATGAGGACGGCCTATGCTTCCTCCCGGTGCTACCTGTTTTGTTATACTTTCAAGGGTTATTCTTATTCCTTCTTTTTTCGCTAATAATGCAATAATTTCTTTTGTTTGCTTTAATCTTGCCTGCTGCTGGCTTTTTATCAGCTTTTGAAAATCATTATTCTTTAAATCCATAAAATACCCTAAGATATGAACTTCATACCCTTTATAAATAGTATTTATTTCGACTCCCGGCAGTATTTCAATAGATTTATCTTTTGCATATTCAATAGCAACATCATGCGACAGCACATTATCATGGTCGGTAATTGCAATCGCACCAAGTCCTGCGTCAATTGCAGTATCGACAATTTTCTCCGGAGAAAATGCGCCGTCTGAATATGACGTATGGATATGTAAATCGACTTTCACTTCCTTATCCTTTCATAATCATATTTTCCTCACTAATATTTATTTTTTCATTAATTCTTTTTATTGATTCCGTTTTTCCTGTTAAAACATCAACGGAAATTACAACAGCATTTATTTGAGAATTCCCCGAATATGCGACATCTAATCGTTCGGGAATGGAAGTGATTAAACGATTTACGGAAACTTCATAATCCATACCGATTACACCCGAATCATCACCGCAAAATCCGACATCGGTAATATATCCGCAGCAATCTTCATATATCTGCTCATCTGCGGTTTGTACATGCGTATGTGTTCCAAATATTCCGGATAACCCCATTTTAGCGTAATATTTCCCCATACATATTTTTTCGGCACTGGCTTCTGCATGTATATCCATTATTATTATTGATGTTTCTTTTTTTATTTCATTAATCGCTTTATTTAGGACACTCCAAGGCGACTCGACAGGAGACATAAATGTTCTTCCCAGTACATTTATCACTCCGATTTTTACTCCTTGTTTTTCAAATATCCTATAACCTGAGCCTTTTGTTCCTTCCGGATAATTTATCGGGCGGATTAATTTATCTGCTTCTTCAATATATTCAAAAATTTCACGTTTATCCCATATATGATTTCCTGATGTAAATGCATCCACGCCATAAGATAAAAGTTCATCATAATTTTTTTTAGTTAATCCGAATCCGTGGGAAGCATTTTCTGCATTAGCGATTATAAAATCAGGTTTTTCAGATAATCGGGCGATATATTTTTGCAGGGCAAGCCTTCCCGCCTTCCCTACTATATCGCCCATAAACATTATCTTTATTTGTTCTGTCATTTGTCCAATCCGGATTTCATCTTTTCGCAAATTCCGCTTCTTGTAATTTGCTGTCTTGGGGCTTGCCATTCGCTCGCTTCCGCTTCCCGCTCATTTCAGCCCCCTTCCTACTCGGGTTCCGCTTCGCTTCACCCTTTCGCAAATTCCGCTTCTTGTAATTTGCTGTCTTGGGGCTTGCCATTCGCTCGCTTCCGCTTCCCGCTCATTTCAGCCCCCTTCCTACTCGGGTTCCGCTTCGCTTCACCCTTTCGCAAATTCCGCTACTTCGCTATTTCCGTAGTCCTTATTTCTCTAACTACTGTTACTCTTATTTGACCCGGATAATCAAGTTCTTCTTCAATACGCTTTGCTATATCTCTTGCTAATCTGGCACTTGCAACATCATCAAATTTATCAGGTTGAACTATTACTCTTATTTCCCTTCCTGCCTGTACCGCAAATGATTGTTTTATTCCTTCATAGCTAAGAGCTATCTCTTCTAACTTTTGTAACCTTTTAATATAAATTTCAAGTGTATCTCGTCTTGAACCGGGTCTGCCTGCAGAAACTGCATCGGCAAGCTTTACCAGTACCGCCTCTATCGTATTTGCAGTTACATCATCATGATGGGCTTCTATTGCATGAATTACAGCTTCTTTTTCTCCGTACTTTCTCGCAAGTTCAACACCAAGCTCAATGTGCGTCCCCTCTTGCGTCTGGTCAACTGCCTTTCCTATATCATGCAATAATCCTGCACGCTTTGCAATCTTTACATTTGCGCCTATCTCAGCCGCTATCATGCCTGCTATATGTCCTACCTCCAATGAATGTTGAAGTACATTCTGTCCGTAGCTGGTTCTGTAATATAAACGTCCGAGTGTTTTTATAAGTTCTTTATTCAGGTTCATAATGCCCATTTCCATAGCGGCATTCTCACCTTCCTGCTTAATTTTCTGTTCTACTTCAGCTTTTGCTTTTTCAACCATTTCTTCTATACGGACAGGATGGATACGACCATCTGCCACCAATTTTTCGAGTGCTATTTTCGCTATTTCTCTTCTTACCGGGTCAAAGCAAGATAATACTACCGCTTCAGGAGTATCATCTATTATTAAATCAACACCCGTTAAAGTTTCTAACGTCCTTATATTTCTACCTTCACGCCCTATTATTCTTCCTTTCATTTCATCAGAAGGAAGACTTACGGAAGATACCGTTGTTTCCACAATTTGGTCTATTACACATCTTTGCATAACAGTTGTAAGAATTTCTTTTGCTTTTTCATTAGATACTTCTCGAATATAGTTTTCATTTTCTCTTATTAAAGCGTTTGCTTCTTGTTGTAAATCTGCTTTTAATTGTTCAAACAAAAGATTTTTAGCTTCATCAATAGTTAAACCGGATATTCTTTCAAGTTCCTGCAATTGTTTTTGAACCAATTCCGCAAGATAATCTTCTTTATCGGATACTTCATCGATTTTCTTTTGAAGCTCTGATTCGTTATTAGAAAGCTTTATTTCTTTATCTTCAAGCATTTCTTCTTTTTTAGTTAATTTAGCTTCTAATCTTGAAAGTTCATGTCTTCTTTCTTTTGTTTCTTCCTGAAATTTTTCTATATCCTTCTGAACAGCTTCTTTTGCAGCTAACATCGCTTCTTTTTTATATAAGCTGTTTTTTTCTTCCATACTTTGGAGCAATTCTTCTTTTTCTTTTTGCCCCTTTTTAAAATCACGCAGAAGAAGTAAACATGCAACAAATAGTGTTGCAAGAAGGATAATTAAACTTAAACTACTAGAATCAATATTAATTTTCCCGTACCTCGTTCTTTCTTATGCATTAATAATAATGCACCCATATATTCAATTATAAATTTTTTATAACATATAAAAATTAATTATTCTTTTTTATTACTATTATTAAACTAATTTTATCATAATAAAAGCTTTTTACCAACTTTTTTATTTTATCATCGGCTTAATTTTAAAATTTTTCTTTACATAAAATTTTTTTTATATTATATTACACAATATCGAGCCTTGGTGGCGGAAGTGGTAGACGCGTTGGACTTAAAATCCAATTGGGGTCAAACCCAGTGCCGGTTCAAGTCCGGCCCAAGGCATTTTTTGACACTATTAAGTGTCTTTTTTTTTTACGAACTTTCACTCGCAGTTCTAAATTCGCTATTGCTCATTAAGAACCTGCGGTTTACCGAGCTTTGCTCTGCAAAGCCGGCATGTGGTCTTGCCTCCAATCGAGCTGTTGCTCTCTTGGGCAATCCCGCACAAGTCCGGCCCAAGGCATTTTTTGACACTATTAAGTGTCTTTTTTTATACGGTATTTTTTAAATTTTTTGGATAAATGTCACAGCATAAATGACAAGGCTCAAATATTTTATGATGTTTCAGCTTTTTCCTAAAATCACAAAATTTGTCTGAGTTTATTATTTCGCTTAACTTTGCTTCCCTAACAGATCCCATATTTATAGGTAAACAAGGATAAACCTTCCCCTCAGGATTGATAAAAATATCATGATAAGGAAATTTACAAGGTTTATACATTGTTTTTATATCATCATTTCTATGTTCAAAAAATACTTTTATTTTTTCCAAATCACCTTTTTCTCTAAACTTAGGCGCCCATCTTAACAATGTCTTTGATTTTTTTGACATTGATTCTATTTCTTTATACACCTCACTAAAATGTTCCATATCAAAATATAAATTTATCGGATATTTTTCACTCAAAAATTCTTCGCAAAATTCATTTCTTAAATTCTGACTCTGTCTTATATTTGTTGTCCTTAAAAATGAATACGTTATGAAATCTATCCCATTTTCACTGCAAAGCTTATATAATTTTGGCAGTTCATCCAGATTATCCTTTAATATGACACTTTTTACTTCTAACAGCGGATATCTCTTTTTATTTCTCAGTTCTTTAACTTTTAACAACGCATTTAATGATTTCTCAAATGCTCCCTTTTTGCCTCTAAATTCATCATGAATACTTCCAATTCCGTCCAATGATACAGAAAATAATAAAATTTTATACCTAAGCATATCTTTTATCATTGATTCCGTTAACAATGTGCCGTTTGAAAAAATATTAACTTTTCCGAAAACACGCTTTGAAGCATATTTAAGTAATTGTTCCCAATCCTCTCTTATAAATATCTCTCCGCCCAAGAAAGATATAAATGCATAAAACGGTATTTGATCAATTACACTAAACCATTCTTCCGTCGTTAATTCATTTACTTTGTTTTTTTCTCCCAAATAACAAAAAGGACATGTTAAATTACATCTGTAGGTCAATTCAAATATATATCTTAAAGGAGGCAGTATCTTTCCGGAATTTCTTATATATGATAATCCCGAATATAACTCTCTCGCACTGTCAAATAAAAATGAAGAATCTATCTTCATTTCTTCCCCTCCTATTTTTTAAAAGTAATTTTTAATAACCTTATACCATACTTGAAATAATTAAATAAAATTTTTGGATTCAAAATACTTTGATATACTTTTTTTATTATATACGAAGGTCTTGTATAATATTCTAATACCGTTTTTTTCCTAAATTTTTCAACATCTAAAGGATTTAATTTGGGATTGATTCCGCTCGTACAAGTATAATGATTTGTTCCGTATATTTCTTCTTTGATTATGCCTTCTTCTTTTAACTTCATATACAAAGGCGTTCCTACAAAAGGTGTTGCTATATGTAATTCAATAAAATCAGTGTTATTTTTAAACATAGCTTTTTTAGTCATTTCAAAATGACTAAAATCTTCCCAAGGAAATCCTATAATATAAAAACCTACGGTTAAAAGTCCTGCCTTTTTTGCAAGTTGTACAGCATTGTAATTCATTTCCACCGTTGTATTCTTTTTCATCTTTTCCAACGATTCATTTGAACCTGATTCCAATCCAAAAGCCAACAAATAACATCCCGACTTCTTCATTAACTTTAACATTTCCAGGTCAATAGTATTTACTCGTGAATTAGCAAACCATCTTATTTTTCCTTTTAATTTTGAATCCAATATTGAATTACATAATTCGCAAACCCAAGCTCTATTCATTGTAAAAGTATCTGCCTTAAAGAAAAAATTTCTTATTCCGAATTTAAAATAGCATTCTTCCATTTCCTGCATTACGTTTTTCACGGAGCGAATTCTTATTTTTCTTCCGGATATCTGCGGAGATAAACAGTAAATACAAGATGAAGGACATCCTCTTGACGTTGAAATTGTTGCTAATTTTTCCCCCGTATCCGGAATTAAATATAAATCATTATTCATTTCTTCTCTGTCAGGGAAAGGAAGCGAGTCTAAATCTTCAACGAAACAATTATTTTCGGTTTGATAAAACTGCCCGTCTTTTTTATATATTATCCCATTTATTCTGGGAATATAAGCAGGAGATTTAAAATGATAATCAATCAAGTCTCCGATTATAAATTCTTCTTCACCGCCTATCATATAATCTATGTTTTTAAATTCAGGATACGACAACAATTTTCCATTACAATTATAAAAAATTGCTCCTTTTAAAATAAATACAATATCATTTTTTATGTCTTTTATTTTAATAATTATTTTTAAATCATCAAAAATAGTAGCATTGGTTGTACTCAGAAATACTACGTCAGGTTTTTGAGATTCAACATCATCAAGCAGATTTTTTAATGATAACCCTTCACTTTGATAATCTTTAAGGAAAACAGAATAACCTCTTTTTTTTAAAACAGAAGAAGCATATCCTAAATCATTACAGGCTCTTACCGTATTTACGGTTGTCTCATTTACGTTTACCTGACATCTATCCTCGCCCCTTTGATATAAAACTCCCGGCGGGTATAATAACATAACCTTTTTCATATTTACATTATATATCATAAATGTTACAATTAACAAGTATATTTTATATGAGGGTATTATGGATTTAAGTATAGTTATTCCATGTTTAAATGAAGAAAATACTATAGATATATGTGTTAAAAAATGTTTGCAAAGCTTTCAAAAATTAAATATCAAGGGTGAAGTAATTGTTGTGGATAATCAATCTACGGATAATTCATATAACAAAGCTAAAGAAGCAGGAGCAAAAGTAATCAGCTGTGAAGCAAGAGGTTATGGTTCTGCTATAAGAGAAGGATTTAAAGAAGCTCAGGGTGAATATGTGTTAATGGCTGATGGTGATAATTCATATGATTTCCTTCAAATAGAAGATTTTTGGAATATGCGTCATAAAGATTTTGATATGATATTAGGCTCCAGATTCAGAGGCAAAATAGAAAAAAATGCCATGCCCCCTTTACACAGATATTTCGGTACTCCGTTATTAACATTCATTGTTAACACTTTATTTTTTCTTCATATTACCGATTCACAATCAGGTATGCGCTTCTTCAAAAAAAGCTCCTTGGATAAAATTAAGCTTGAATCTACAGGTATGGAATTTGCTTCCGAACTTACTGTTAAATTTAGGCTCAACGGAATGAAAATTATTGAAATCCCTATTAATTTGTACAAGGACGGGAGAATTAACGGAAAACCTCACTTAAAACCTTGGCGTGACGGTATGAGACATCTTTTATATATGTTAAAAATGAGATTTTTTTATAAAAAAGGAAATTAACAATACATTCTGGGAATAAGCACTACTTTTCCTTTTATTTTTGAAGTATCCAAATTGACTTTTTTTATAAAATCATCCTTTTCCTGCTCATTTTTGGCGTAAATACATACAGAACCTTTAACTTTTTTTAATGAACCCAAGTCTTTTATAGGAGTATCTGTATATAATATTAAATTCCCGTCTATTTGTTCAACAGTTCCAAGTGATTCAAGTTTAGTATTACGTAAATTACAATCATTCTCGATTTCCGTTACTCCGGAGATTAATGCTTTTTCGGTTATTGGTATTTTATATTGTTTTAGTTTTTGATTAGCCCAATTTGAATCAAATCCGCTAATTGATTTACAAGTTCCGTTTGAAGAATCAGTCTTATAAGAAACTAAAAAACCAAGCTTTGTCAAAACATCGTCCTTTTTAGACCATTCTTTAACATCTGCATATTTTTTAGCTTCAATGTTAGCTATTTGTATAGGAGTATAATGACTTAATGCTTGTAATAAATTTCGCCTGTCCTCTTCTTTACCAAGTGTACCAAGACTTTTAGAATTCATCGCTGATTTTATTATATGCCTTGTATCAATATTCGGTTGTAAATAAGTCATAATTATACCTGTTTTAATAATCCGCTGCCGTATATTTCAGCTTACCGTAAAAATTTATCCGACATTTTCATAAAACAAGTAAAATTAAAAAATTGCTTTTTTAACCGAGTAATAATATTTATTTATTCTTTATATTTTCATCATTCTTCAAGTTTTTGACAATTAGTGCTTTAACAATTCTTGCACCGACATAAAAACTCGTACCCAAAGCGATTACAGCCCCTGTAGAGCCTAAAAATGAAAGTGCTATCGCACCTGCCAGAGCAGCTGATAATATCCCCAACTGAAATGATAATGAAGCTTTATTTTTTAAGGCGGCTTCCTGCCTTTGCAGTGCCGAAAAATCAGGTTTTGATTCTTTTACAAGCTGGTCTTGCGTCATATTGTTCATTGAAGTAAATGTCGGGGCTTGTTTGGTTACATTTTGCTCAAATAATTTTGGAGCTAATGCTTCTATTTTAGCTACCTGCTTCTTAACCGTATATATATCCTTTGTCAAAGTTGTATCTAAGGCAACTCTATCTTCGCTTCTTCTGTCACGTCCCGATCGCCTTTCAACTGCTACAGGGATATTCTGCTGTCTTCTGTCTTTTTTTATTTGATATTGAGGATATAATCCGGTTATTCTTTCCATATATTTCCCTTCTCGGATATTAAATTCATAAATTTTATTTTTTGCTATTATTTGTAATCTATGTAAATTTTCTTAAAAAATTTTCTATTGGTTTATCAATTATTATTTTATACAATTTTTTTAACTTATACAATATAAGATAATTATCATGAAAATAACAAACAATATAATAAAATCAAATTATCCTATAACAAAGCCTAAAGAAAAACAAACAAATCAAAGCGAAATAAAAACTTTTGGCAATAATTTAATGTCTGTGAATACTGTAAATTCACCAATTATTGATTCTTCTGTTCCTGTTTCATACAATAAAATTGGTGAAATCGAAGTTCCGGGATTAAAAGACAAAGCCGATGTGTATAAACTTGCTAACGGACAAAGAGTGGTTATTCTTCCAAAAAAAGGGCCTGTTTACATTAAAACATCATATAATGTCGGTTCTTTGAATGAAACGGAAGATATTAGAGGCATGAGCCACTATATTGAACATAACTTATTTAACGGAAGTAAATCGCTTAAACCTCAAGAATATGATAAAAAAGTTAAACAAATGGGCGGTTATTCTAACGCAAATACAAGTTTAAACAGAACAAATTATTTTCTTAATCTGCAGTTATTAAAGCCTGAATTTCTGGAAGAAGCAATAAAACTTAATGCCCTGCAAACACAATTTCCGTCTTTTCCCCCTGAACAGCTTGAGCGTGAAAAAGAACCGGTCAAATCTGAAATTGATGTTTATAAAGATAACCCTTTTGATATTGCAGATTCTATTTTACATAAGCTGTTATTCGGTATTGATTCTCAAGCCTCAAATCTTGTTTTAGGCACAAAGGATAATATAAATTCTTTTACAAAAGAAAAAGTTCTTGATTATTTTAACACTTGGTACACTCCTGATAATGCAGTTACCGTTATAACGGGTGATGTTGACCCCGAAGAAACAATTAAACTTGTTTCAAAACATTTTAATAAAAAAAACGACTACTCAAAAATTAATCAAAGACAATATTATCCGTTAAAATACATTGAAAAAACTACAAGAACAGATGTTATTTCCAAAAATTCTTCCGCTTCAAGTATTGCTATGGGATTTGTTATTCCTGAAAATACTTCAAAAGAAGATTTATATAAACTCGATGCATTAATTTCTATCTTATGCGCACCTGACTCCAATTTATCTAAAGCACTTGACAAATATGGTATATCAGCTGAAGATTTAATAGCTGTTAATGATGTACAAAATAAACCGGACGGAGCTAAATCTTTATTACTTTGTACTCCTTTAGCAGAAAAGCACACAGAAGAAGTTTTACAAGTTATTTTTGATGAATTATCAGATATAATTCAAAATCCGCCTTCAGTTAATGCGGTTAATAATTACAAAAAAAATGCAGTAAATAATATTAATTCTCTTTCTGAATATTCGGAAAACATTAATTCTGTTCTCTCAAATATGATGTTTTCCAATGATTATAATTATTTTAATGCCAAAAAAAATGTAATTAATTCCCTAACTCCTCAAGACATTTCCGAAACTGCAAAAAAATTTCTCAATTTAAACAAAACGGCAATTTGTGTTACTCATGCTAAAAATACGCAAATTAACAGTATTAATGATAATTATAAAAAATTACATACTTCTTCAAATGTTTCTTTCGGCAGTAATATAAAAAATCCTATAGATTCAATTACGGAAGAAATTAATCAATGTTCTCAATTTATACTGCCAAATAATATTAAAACTACTTTTTCACAAGGTAATCAATGTTATAAAAATATTCTCAGCATAAGTTTGAAATCTAAAGAACTTAACTCATATTCAATGCCTGCATTCTTAGTTCTTAACCAAATGCTTAATAGAGGCAGTCTGTTAACCGATAATGATAAATATAAAAACTTTAAATCATCTAATGACATCGATATAATTTATGCTGTCGATTCTAACGGAATTAATATTTTATCGGCATTTTACGATAATAATTTACAAAAAGCCGTCAAACAAATAAAAGAAACTTTAACTGTTCCGAATTTTTCTAAGGAAGAATTTGAAAGAGCAAAGAAGATAGCTAAAGATATTATTACCAATTCAAACGATACGGCTTCTTCTTTAATTAACTCGGAATTATATAAACAAATAAACAGTTTTAAAACAAAAGAAGAAAACATAAAAGCAATCGATAATTTAAGTTACGAAGATATTCAAAAACTTTATGAAAATATTCTTTCATCAGCACAAGCAAATGTTGTTTACACTGCACCCGTAGTAGAAAATCCTCAGCTTATTAATATTCTCAATTCCGAATTATCGCAGGGACTTCCAACATTTAAGCCTGTTGATATTTCTACATTATCTGTTTATCAACCGAATACGGAAGCTAAAGTTATTACAAAGGCAGAAGAAAATGCTCAGGCAAATATTATACAATCCTACACCTTTAAAAAAGCCGAAAATACCGATGATATTGCAAAAATAAAATTACTTAATGCCATTTTAGGTGAAGGAATGTCCTCAAGATTATTTAAAGATTTAAGAGAAAAACAAAATCTTGCCTATCACGTCGGCTCATATCTTAAAAACGATTTACAAGCTTTGCATGATATTTCAAGACTTGATTTCGTTATTGAAACTACAACAGACAGCCCCGACCCTAAAGAAGGCTCACCTGAGAATGTTAATAAAGCACTTAATTCTTTTGAACGCCACGTTAATTTATTAAAAACTCAAATGGTAACGGAAGAAGAATTACAAACTGCCAAATTAAAATTAAAATCAGCAATTTTAGATTCTTTAGAATCTAATTTAAACAAAAATGTATTTTTCAAATCATCTGATAATTCATATTATGGATTAAACTTTTATAAATCATTATTTGAAGCAATAGACAAAATTAATGTTGAAGATATTAAAAACACTGCTAATTATGTATTTGCAAATAAACCTGTAACTGCTATTGTAGCCAGCAAAAAAACTTTAGATTATTTAAATTTATAAGAAAAAATCATTGATTAATAAAAAAACGGAGGTTTAAACCTCCGTTTTTTTATTAAATAAATTATTTATTTCTTTAAAAAATCAGGAATATCAAGAATATTACTTGCAAATTCACTTGCAGTTTTAGCATTTATCTTTGGAGCCGGAGAAGGTGCTGGCGTATTATTATTTATATTACCGTTAAAGTTAATTCCGCCGTTTCCTACGCCGAATAAATCTAAAGCACCAAGAGTTGATTTATTCTCTTGTTCCTGCTGATTAAACTGTTCTACTTCATTTCTTTTCAGTTCAAAACCTGTTGCAATAACAGTAATTTGAATTTCACCCTGAATTCTATCATCGATAACAGAACCGAAGTGAACTGTTGCATCTTCAGAAACCGCATCATGAATTACTTGAGCAGCGTCAGTTACTTCATACAATGTCATATCAGGGCCGCCTGTAACATTCATTATGATACCCGATGCACCATTAATTGAAGTTTCAAGTAAAGGTGAATTAATAGCAGCCTTAGCAGCTTCTAATGCTCTGCCTTCGCCTGTTCCACGGCCTATACCCATTAATGCGGAGCCTGATGATTCCATTACGCTTCTTACATCTGCGAAGTCTACATTTATCATGCCAGGTACCGTAATAATATCTGATATACCTTGAACACCTCTTAAAAGGACTTCATCAACAACTTGAAAAGCCTCTCTCATTGTAGCTCTTCTATCAACAACTTCAAGCAGTTTATCGTTAGGAATAACTATTAAAGCATCAACAGTTTCTTTTAATTTTTCAATACCTTGAATAGCCTGATTCATTCTGCGTTTACCTTCAAAGCTGAAAGGTTTGGTAACAACTCCGATAGTAAGAGCGCCTAATTCTTTTGCTATTCTTGCGACAACGGGAGCAGCACCTGTACCTGTTCCACCGCCCATACCTGCGGTTACAAATACCATATCTGCTTTACCTATTGCATTAACAATTTCATCTCTGGTTTCTTCAGCTGATTGTTCACCTTTTTCAGGGTTTCCGCCGGCACCGAGACCGTTTGTTAACTTACTTCCGATTCTTATTCTATTTTCAGCCAATGACATTTCAAGCACTTGAACATCAGTGTTCATAGCCCAGAATTCAACTCCGGACAATCCTGCTTTTATCATTCTGTTTACTGCATTTCCGCCGCCGCCGCCAACGCCTATTACTTTTATATCCGCAGGTGTTGCCCCTGATTTCGGCGGGGTTGTATCATTATTATTGTTCTCTTTTTTTCCAAAGATGTCCGGAACAAAATTTTCCACTTATTCGCCCTCTTTTTCTATTTGTACTTGACTTTCTTATGTTTCTTTATGCCATTTTTCATGTTTTGACATATTTAATTAACTAATTACATAGTATTGTAAATGTTTTAATTAGTAAAGAAAAAAACCTTTAAATATTAAATAATTTTAATATCAAAAAATTATAATTTTAATTTTTGCGTATTATTTCTTTATTAGCTTTCCCTATTATTTCAACTGCATTCGTTAAATTTTCAGCTATTTTATTATATTTTTCCTGATTTTCCCCGTACGGCATTGATGTATTCATCATCTCATCCACATTTTGATTTATATTGTTTAATTCTTCCACGGTCTTTTGAATTTTTATTTTTGTTTTTTTTAAGAAAAAATAATTTATTAACGGAGTACTTTCAATAAAATACTTTATAGTTTTTTTAAATTTTTTCACAGTTTGATTTTGTTTTGAGTCAATAAAAAAATTTTCCGATTCCCTATAAGGTGCTTCTTCTTCGCCTGCTTCATCGGGAAGATAATCAACATCATATGTATTTAATCTTTTATTTTTTCTTTTTTTCTTTGCGGATTTTAATATATTTTTTTCTGTTTCTATACGATTATTTTCGGCAGGTAAAATTTGACCATTCAACAGCATATTCGTATTTGTTTCATGGAATAGCCCTATATTATTGGACATATTTTTATTATAAAAACTTACAGGCTGATTATAACTGTTTGCTGATATATCCATACATTTTCCCTTACTCTGATTATATACGGGATATGGATTTTTTGTTACCGTTCATATATATGATTTTTAAACCAGTTCTTTTATTTCAGGGTATTTTTTACTTAATATTTCCGTTTCTTCTTCCGTTAAGCTTGTTTCTTTGATTGATTTTATCATATTTTCATAATATTCATTTTTAAACTCATCTTTTATCATACTATAGTAATACAAAAGATTATGTACTTTATAATCAAGAAAATCATTACGTAAAACATTATATGTGTTAGTTTCTTTCATAAGATTTTCAACGATATTAAATATTTCTATATGGTCAATAAGCCTTCTGTTGTTATCAGTCAAGACAGAACCTTCACGGTTATATCTGTATACATATAATTTCTCTCTTATAAAAAATATTCTTTCGGCTGTTAATAATGAACCGAATATTACTTTGTGATCTTCAAAATCTAATCCTTCGGCAAATTCTATATTGTTTTTGTCAAATAATTCCTTGGTATAAAGCTTATTCCATACACACATCGGATATTGAAACGGAGATAAATCACGCCAGTTAAATATCCTGTCATCGGGAATATTTTCAAAATTCTCATCACAAAAGTATGGGAACGGAGCATTTATAGCGTTTTTTTCATCATACCCATCCGGCATGCACATTGCTATATCAAGATTTTTTTCTTTGATAAGTCCATATAAACGCTCAAACATATTAGGTTTTACCCAATCATCAGGATCAACAAAACCTATACACTCGCCTTCCGCAAGCCTTAACCCGTCGTTTCTTGCGGCACCTGTTCCTGCATTTTCTTTATGGATTACTTTTATTCTGTTATCTTTTTCCTTATATTCTTCAAGAATATCATAGCAATCATCCGTTGAACCGTCGTTCACACAAATAATTTCTATTTCTTTCAATGTTTGATTTATTAAACTGTCTAAAGATTCTCTTAAATATTTTCCGACATTATATACAGGAAGTATAATCGACACTTTTGGCTTATTATTCGATTCTTCATTTTGAACCGGAATTTGAATAACTTCTTCTTTTTGTATGTCTGATTTTTCAATTTTTTCCGATGAATTATTGCTTTTATTCTTTTTCCTCAATTTATTTTTTAATTTTATTATACGCTTAAACGGTTTAAGTTCATCTTCATAATATTTTTTCTGCTCTATAATATGCTGGCTGAGTGTTTCTTCCTGAATTTTGTATTTCTCTTCCGTTTCTTTTATAATTTCTTCTTTTGTTCTTATTATTTCTTCATATGCCTTTTTTAATTTTTCAACTTCTTCATTAAAATGGTTAACGTGCCAATTTTCCGTTTCTTTTTGTCTTTTAATTATTTCTTCTTCATACCAGACTTTTAATGATTCCATTTCTTTAAGAAAATATTCTTTTTGATTTTGTAAATCCTGAACATTTTTTACATCATAATATTCTTTTTGTAATCTTAATTCTTCCGTCATTTTACTTTCAAGTTCAATTTTTATTTTATCTTTTTCATATTGAACTTTTGATTTTAACAGCTCAATTTCACTTTCATAATATCTTTTTTGAGCTGAAAGTGAATTTTGATATTGTTTTTCAAGTTTTACAATTGTTTCTTCATTATTGTTCATTTGTCGCCTTAATTTTTTTTGAATATTTTCTTTACTCTGTTTTTTAATTGTTTTAAAAATTTTTGAAACTTAATTATTATTTTAACCGATAAAAAATTATTTTCATAATATTCCTGCTGCATTTTTAATGCTTTTTTATATTGTGCTTTTTGTTTTTCTAATTTTTTATCATACTCTTTCTTTAACAGCTCTTTTTCTTCCCTTATAGATTCGGAAAGTAACTTTTTTAATTTTTTCTCTTGTATACTTATTTCAGTCTTATATTCTGATGTTATTTTATTTATCTCATCATTTTTTTTATCTTCTAAAGATTTATACCCCAGTTTATACTGTTTTTCCAGCTCTGTTTTTTCATTTTCATATTTTATTTTTTCATTCTCTAACTTTAATTCAAAATCTTTGCTTTTTTCATCTTCTATTTTTTCTTTTAAAGCTTTTATATCCTTTTCTTCTTTTTCTTCCCAGAATTTATTTAAATCTTTTATAGCTACATTTCTTTCATGCTGGGCAAGTTTTACTTTTTTATTAGCATTTTTATATTTCTCTATTAAAAATTTCCAAAAATCAAAATAATTATTCTTTATAATATTGCAATATTCTTCAAAACAATAACAGCAAGCTAATTTATATATATCATCACCTTCAAGATTAAAACTCTGAAACAATTTTTTCATCATATAAAAATAATCTTTGTAATATTTTTCTTCCAGTAAAGTAAATCGGTGAAATATATCATCAACTATCCAGCTCAATATATCTACTTCTTTTTCCTTATAAAATTCAGCCTCTTTTAACTTATTATAGGTTAATGAAACCATAGGGATTCTGTCATAAATCTTTTTATCTGCATTCTGCATTGTGGAAAATTTTCTGTTTCTGCGGTAGTAATATAAACTTTCCCATATTATATTTATTCTTTTTGCTTTTAAAAATGTACCGAAGAAAAATGGTAAATCTTCATATATATATCCTTCGGGGAAAGTTTCGCCTATCTGTTCCAGAAATTCTCTTTTATATATTTTATTCCACAAAACTACATTTATATTAAGTATTTCATCCTTTGCATCATAAGGAGAAAATACACTATTGCCAAACTTTTCAAGATTCTTTAAATCATAATAATCAGTTTGAGAAAATTCATTTGTTTTATCATCATACAATTTAGCTTGGCACATCGTAATATCAGTGTATTCTGATTTAGCTTTATTATACATTTTTTCAAACATATCAAGCTCTATCCAGTCATCAGAATCTACAAAACCTATGTATTCACCAGAAGCCACCTTTAATCCTAAATTTCTTGCATGAGCTTGTCCTGAAGGTTTGTTGGTATTTAATATGGTTATTCTGTTATCATTTTTTGCGAAATCCTCTACTATCGTATAAGATTCATCTTTTGAACCGTCATTTATACAAATTATTTCAATATCCTTTAATGTCTGATTAACAACAGATGACAGACATTTTGTTATATAGTTTTCAACATTTTGAAACGGTATTATTATTGAAATTTTAGTCATCTTCGTTAAATTTCTCCAATTCGGAATATTTAAACTCAAAATCAAATTTTATTTTTTTCAATATTGATACATAAATTCTATCATTATAGTAATAAATATCCAACAAACTTGGAATTTTCTTTATTTTTAGAATTTTATCTTTAAATTTTAAAGTATAAAAACCTTCAGCATAATATAAAAACTCCATAGTTTTATACATTGTTTTTAAAGAATATTTAGTTTTTAGATAACATCTGTTACCGCCTTTTATAAGTGCATCAAATAAAGTATAATTATACCTGAATCTTCCCCTTACCATTGAAGGAGGAAATTCTTCATAATTTGTTAAAACGCTTGTTTTACGAATTTTTTCTACATATTCATGCCTGTATTTTGGATTAATATTATCAAGTCTTGAAATAAAATCTTCCACTTTTTTTCTGAAAAAGATATATTTCATATCTTCATAGTCAGGCGCTTCTTTTATTTTTTCGTACATAAGATTAACTACGTCAACTATATCCAAGAATTGCCGTCCGCCTTTTTGTATAATCGAGCCTATTCTGTTTATTCTGTAGTAATAAAGGAAATCTCTAACTATAGATACTTTTTGAGTTTTAAAGAATATGGAAAAGAAAAACGGCCCGTCTTCAAATATTAATCCGTCAGGGTATTGTGCTTTACACTCATCAATAAAACTCTTTCGATACAGCTTATTCCAAGCCATAACACATACATCCATCAGAAACGGCTTTACATCGTTGTACGAAAAAGCTCTGTTATCAAATGTTTCATCAAAGAATCCAAGAGTATAATACTTATTGGAATCATCAATTTCTTGATTTCTCTCATCAAACTGATGTACCGCACAAATTGTAATATCAGTATCTAACTGAATTGCATTATTATACATTTTTTCAAGCATTGTATAATCAATCCAATCATCCGCATCAACAAAGCTGTAATAATCACCTATTGCAACTTTCATGCCGGCATTTCTTGCAGAAGCTAAACCTCCGTTTTTTTTATCCACTATTTTTATTCTGGAATCTTTTGCATGATATTTCTCAAGAATTTTTCTTGAACCGTCTGTTGAACCATCATTTACACATATTATCTCTATATTGGAAAATGTTTGATTTAATATACTGTCCAAACACTCGGGCAGATATTTTTCAACATTATATACAGGTACTATTACAGATATATCAGGTTTTTTCATTATTACTTCTTTTCCAACTTAGAATACTCAAACTTAAAATTAAATTTTATAAAACTGAATAAAACAGCATAAATTCTGTCATTTTCATACCAAAAGTCATATAAATTTGCTCTTTTTTTAAATCTTAATTTTAATGACCAGAATTTAAAATAATATATATTCGGTTCTGTATATAATACTTGCATTATTTTATACATTAATCGTATCTTAAATTTTCTTAAATAAAATGCAAAAATACCTGTTTTACTTTTTATTATACATAAACTTCTGTATGTAACAGGCATTTCATTGTTTATATATGCGAAATCAAATACATTTTCATCCAATAAACAGCTTTCTTTTTTGAATTTTTTTGAAAACTGATTTTTTAATTTTAAATCCATTAATTCATAGCGGTAAATTATGTCATCCGCTTTTTTATTGTAAAAAAAGTATTTTACTTCATCAAAAATATCGGTTTTCTTTAGACTGTCATACATCAGGTTTACTACATCAATGATATCAAGAAACTGTTTCCCGCCCTTTTGTACTATTGAACCTGTTCTGTTTATCCTGTAATAATAAAGAAAATCTCTAACTATTGATACTCGTTGAGTTTTAAAGAATATGGAAAAGAAAAACGGCCCGTCTTCAAAAATTAACCCGTCAGGGAATTTTGCTCCGCATTCATCCAAAAAACTTTTTCTGTAAAGCTTATTCCAAGCCATAACACATACATCCATCAAAAATGATTTTGTATCTTTATAAGAAAATGCTCTATTATCAAATGTTTTATCAAAATATTCAAGAGAAAAATATTTATCGGAATCAATTACGGTATTTTTTCCTTCGTCATACAGATGTACTGCACATATTGATATGTCCGTATTTAAAGACGTTATATTTTTGTATAATTTATCAAGCATTGATTCTGAAACCCAGTCATCAGAATCAATAAAGCTGATAAATTCGCCTTGAGCTATTTTTAATCCGGCATTTCGTGCCGATGATAAACCGCCGTTTTCTTTATCTGCTATTTTTATTCTTGAATCTCTTTTCTGATATGTTTCAAGAATTTTTCTTGAACTGTCTGTTGAACCATCATTTACACATATTATCTCTATATCTTTAAATGTTTGATTTAGAATACTGTCCAAACACTTCTCTAAATATTTTTCAACATTATATACAGGCACTATTACAGATATCTTAGGCATTTTTTCCGGCCTTCTTTTTTATCTTATCCATCAATTTTTCAATTGGCGATTTTGATAAATAGTTTATTCTGTTTTCTAATATTCTAATTCGTTCTTCGTACTCCTTTTTTTGAATTTCCATTTTTTCATTCAACGAATTTTCAATTTCAGCAACACTATTTTCTATATTATCTATATTTTCTTTCGTCTTTTGTTTTTGCGTTTCTATTTCTTCTCTTACAATATTTTTACTGTTTTCTATTTCTTCAGATAATTTATTTTCTTGATTTTGAATCTTTTTATAAATTTCTTTTGTATTTTTTTCTTCATCCTGTTTTATAGATTGTTTTATATTTAAAGTATTACTCTCCAGTATAGAATTTAACTGTATTCCGTCTTCAGTCATTTTATTATATATTTCAGTTATTTTTTCATTGAATTCAGATTGTAAATGTGTAAATCGTTCATCTGTTGAAGCATTACTTATATATATTTGTTCTCTTACGTTGTCCTTAAATGTTTCATAGGAATTTTTTATTTTATTACTTAATTCTTCAATTTTAATATCCAATATTTCTTGGAATTTTTCACTATTGAATGCTATCTCTTCATAAATATTTTTATATTCTGTTTCCGCCTTTAAATTAAATTCATCAAATTTATTGGTAATTTCTATTTTTTTTGCATAATTTTGATGCAAATCATCCGACAATCTAAATATTTTTTCATCTGTTTTTTGAATTAAATTTTCAGCCAGCTCTGTAGTTTTTGTTTCAAGATTTTTTTGAACATTCTGGGTTAATTCATTTGTATATTCATAATTCTTTGTTATTTCTTCAAATATTTTTTCAATTTTATCATCTGTTTGAACTGTTATACTTTCCGTTATTTCATTTGCTTTTGTCTCAAGATTATATTGTGCTTTCTCGGATAGTTGATTTGTATATTCATAGTTCTTCGTTATTTCTTCATATATGTTTGATAACTTCTCATCTGTTTCTGTGTTTATTCTATTTACTGCGTCATCTGTTCTTGATGTTATTTCATTTTTTGTCTTTTCAGTAAGTTCATTCGTATATTCATAATTCTTTGTTATCTCTTCATATATGTTTGATAACTTCTTATCCGTTTGAGCCGTTATATTCCCTGTTATCTCACCTGCTTTTACTTCAATGTTATAATTCGATTTTTCGGCAAGTTCATTTGTATATTCATAATTCTTTGTTATCTCTTCATATACTTTTGATAACTTCTCATCCGT
>CANROV010000011.1 GCA_947632315.1 Candidatus Gastranaerophilales bacterium | reverse complement strand
TGATTTATATTATGAATGAAAAGTTTTATTTGACGACTGCAATCGATTACGTAAACGGAGCTCCGCATATAGGACACGCTTATGAAAAAATACTATCTGACGTTATTATAAGACATAAAAGACAATTAACAGACAAAGCATTTATGCTTACAGGTACAGACGAACACGGGATAAAAATACAAAAAACCGCTGCTTCAAAGGGTATTACTCCAAAAGAACTCTGTGATGAAAACTTTTCAAAATTTGAACAGGCTTGGAAAGAACTGGAAATAAGTTATGACAAAATAATAAGAACGACGGATGAACAACATAAAAAGGTTGTTAAACAAATTTTCAAAAAACTGCTTGCAAATGGTGATATATATAAACACTCTTATACCGGTTTATATTGTTCAGGATGTGAATCTTTCCTAAGCCCTAAAGATTTAACAAAAGACGGTTTATGTCCCGACCATTTAAAAAAACCGGAAGAAATAACGGAAGAAAACTATTTCTTTAAACTTTCAAAATATAAAGATAAAATATCAGAATATATCAAAACACATTCTGAATTTATAAAACCTTCAACAAGAGTAAACGAACTTTTAAATCAACTTGAAAATATAGAAGATATATCCGTATCAAGAACAAGGTCATCTGTTCAATGGGGAATAGGAGTTGACGGAGATGACTCACAAACTATTTATGTTTGGATTGACGCACTTTCAAATTATATAACCGCAATTGGTTATGATATTGAAAATCCATCAGAACAATTTAAAACATTATGGCCCGCTGACGTTCACGTAATAGGCAAGGATATTATTAAATTCCATTCTATATATTGGATAGCAATATTAATGTCGCTTGGACTTCCTCTGCCGAAAACAATATTTGCTCACGGCTGGATTACAATTGACCAATCAAAAATGAGCAAATCTCTCGGTAATGTTATTGCTCCGCATGATATTCTTCAGGCATTCAACTTGGAAAAACCCGATGCATTCAGATACTATATGGCTTCAGCAGCACAATCAGGCAAAGACGGAAATTATTCCGATGAAGATTTCAAAGAAAAAGTAAATGCCGATTTAGCCAATAATATAGGTAATCTGTTAAACAGAACCTTAAATATGCTGGTTAAATATTTTGACGGTGAAATAAAATCCGAATTTATTACGGATAAAACAAATAAAATAGCAATATTAGCCGAAAATACAAAAAAACAAATAATAGAAGCTTTTAATAATTATGAGATAGCAGACGCCTCAAATTTAATAGTATCATTTGCAGATTCCGTAAATAAATATGTTACTGAAACAGCACCATGGTCATTAGCAAAAGAAGAGAAAATGCTTGAAACAGGCAGAGTATTATATAATGTACTTGAATCAATGCGACATATTGCAATAATGTTATATCCATACTGCCCGAATATTTCAACTGACATATTAACTCAATTGAGTGAAGAAATTAACTTTAAATACGATAAATTATATTGGGGCGGTTTAAAACCAAATAAAATTACCGCTAAAGATAAAATTACACCTGTATTTTTAAGAATAGACTCTGAATTTGCAGCGGACAAAAAGAGAGGTTAACTTAAATTGCTGTATGATGAAGTTAAACAAAATTATAGTTCCGTTAAAACAATGTTTGATAAAGCATTAAAAGTATTTGATGTTGACTCATTAAAAAAATCAATAAAAGAAAATGAACAAAAACTTCAGCAAAGCGATATTTGGTCAAATCCCGATATTTCATCTAAAATTTCTCAGGAAATAAAAGAAGATAAAGATAATATTGAGAAAATATCACACTGGAAAAATCTATCAAGTGACATAGAAACACTTTTTGAACTTTATGAAGAAACAAAAGAGGATAGTCTTTTAGAAGAATCCGATAAAACAATAAAAGAATTTAAATCAGAACTTGAAATATGGGAAATAGAATCAACATTAAGCGGAGAATATGATAAATCTGACGCAATCATAACAATAAATGCAGGGGCAGGCGGAACAGACGCACAGGACTGGGCGCAAATGCTTTTAAGAATGTATATGCGATACGCAGAATCAAAACACTGGAAAACAGATTTAATTGAACGCTCGGACGGAGAAGAAGCAGGGATAAAATCGGCGACTATAAAAGTATGCGGTAAATATGCTTACGGATTAGTAAAAGCAGAAAAGGGAGTTCACAGATTAGTAAGAATTTCTCCGTTTAACGCAAACGGAAAAAGGCAGACAAGTTTTGCAAGCTTGGAAGTCAGCCCGGTAATAGAAGATTTTAGCAAAAAAATTGAAATACCACCTGAGCATATCGTAATAGATACTATGCGTTCAGGCGGGGCAGGCGGTCAAAATGTAAACAAAGTTGAAACAGCCGTAAGAATATTGCATAAACCTACGGGAATTGTTGTAAGATGTCAGCAGCAGCGTTCACAACTGCAAAATAAAGAAACGGCAATGCAAATTTTAGCTTCAAAACTTCTTGCAATAAAACAAGCAGAACACGAAGAAAAGCTTATGAAATTAAAAGGACAAAATGTTGATATAAATTTTGGTTCACAAATCCGCTCTTATGTATTTCATCCATACAAAATGGTAAAAGACCACAGAACAAATTTTGAAGTCGGTAACGTTGACTCAGTTATGGACGGAAATCTTGACGGATTTATTGAAGCTTATTTAAAACAAAACATAAAGATTGAATAAAAAAGGTATTAATGAACAGTAAAATTATAAATATTTTTATTTTTTTAATTTATGCACTAATTGTTGGTGCCATATTATATTTATCATCAAGTCAGGCTTTTTACGGAGATGACTATACTTTCGGACTTTTAAATTATAAAGAAGGCATTTTTGACTGTTTATTTAAGACAGCAGGACAAGAACACGGAGGCGGTTATTTTTCTTTGTTTTTAACAAAATTCTTTTCTTTCGGACTGCCAATTTTATTACACATTCATCCTGCTGATTTTATACAGTGGGGGCAAGGATTTATTCAGGGAATTTTTACAATTTTATTGTGCTTATCTTATATAAGATTTATTTCGGAATCAAAAAATAACAAATTTCTATTTCTATCTTTACTAATATTTTTTGGATTTATTTATTTCTTCATAATTTCTTTCTCAAAAAGTTATTACATTTTAACGGATAATAATAATTTCTACAGATATCCGTTAACTGTTTTATTTTTTAATATTTTTATTTTCAGTTTATATACAAATATAGTAAATAAAGAAAATAAATTCAGTATAAAAAATCTAATAATTACAATATTTGCTTCAATTTTTATAGGATGTAATAATGAATTAATTTCAGAGTTAACAGCAATATTAATACTTGAAATTATTTTATATAACATTTTTATAAAAATTATTTCCGTGAAGAAAAAAGGACTAGAATCATTATTATTAAATTTAGACAAAAACTTTTGGATACCGGTAGCAACATTTACCGTATCCGCAATTCTTTACATGACATCACAAGGTTTTAAAGGTCTTACAGACATACGTATCTGCCCAAGTATCCATGAAATATTGACAAATACTTTTGAATTTTTGAAGCTTTTTATTGAATCATATATTATTGATATCTGGATTTTATGGTGCGTATTTATAATAATACTGATATTTTCTTTTTATAAATCCTATAAAAAATCAGAACTAAAAAAAATATTTATACCTGTTTTTATTAATATAGCACTTTTTATATCAATATTTTCATTAGTTATATGTGCAAAATCATATGGTGGAAGCTTTTGGCTTGACAGACCTACCGTTAAATATTCTTTCTATATGATTAATATTACTATTTCCACAATAATATTCGGATATATTACGGAATCAATTAATTTAAAAGCAAAATATATTAATCTATTATCATTAATAATACTATTATCATCATTCGTAATGATTCCGCATTTAAATTATTTTAAAAATATAAAGGAATATGATGTAAGTATAGTTTATAAAAAATATTCTTATATTGGCGAAAAAATGCTCCGATTTTATTATTTAAAGAATAAAACTCCGTATCTTATCAACTTTGATTGGACAAAATATGCAATAGAAGACTATCCCTCTTTGTACAGTAAAACCGATTTTGTTATGACTCCTGATTTATGTACAAAAGAGAATTTGTACACACTTACATATTATCCTAAAATATATAAAGATAATAAATCAATAAAATTAGGATTATGTTACAGCGATGACGCACTTGAACGATTCTATAAAGAAGGAGGACAACTTACCAACAACGAACTTAAACACATTCGATTCTCAAGGCTTTTAGATGATGATTTTGTATTAAATAGAAAATATAACAAATTAACTCCTAAAAAACTTGATGATATTTATTTAAAACCGCATGAATTATCACATTAATTTATCTTTTTGTTAAAATTAATGTAAAGGGAAGTTAGGGAGATAAATATTAATGTTTTTATTGATTTATAAAATAAATCAGCTTAGAGGGGATAATTAATGTATAATAAAATTATAAACTCACTTATATTTATAATCGCTATTTTTATAATAAGTATAGTATTATATATCTCTTTAAACCACGCTTTTTACGGAGATGATTATACATTCGGGCTTTTGAATTACAAAGAAGGGATTTTTGACAGTCTGTATAAAACAGCGGGACAAGAACACGGAGGTGGTTATTTTTCTCTGTTTTTAAACAAATTCCTTTCTTTCGGCTTGCCTTATATTTTGCATATTCACCCTGCTGATTTTATCTGTTACGGAGAAGGTATTATTCAAGGAATTATAACTGTTTTATTATGCTTGTCCTATGTAAAATTTATTTCAGAATCAAAAAATAATAAATTTTTATTTTTATCTTTATTTGCATTTTTTTGTATTTTTTACTTTTATCTAATTGCATATTCAAGAAGTTATTATTCTTTAACCGGTGTTTGCACTTTTTACAGATATCAGCTGACTCTTTTATTTTTTAACGTATTTATTTATAACATATATAAAAACATTACAAACCCAAATAACAAATTTAATATAGTAAACTTTATAATAACAATATTTGCCTCAATTTTTATCGGCTGTAACAATGAATTATTAGCAGAAATAACCTTAATAACAATGTTTGAAATTACGTTGTATAACATTATTATAAAAATTATTTCTTGGAAGAAAAAAGAAATAAAATCGTTTTTATTAAATTTAAACATTGTCTTTTGGATGTCTTTTGCGACGCTGATTATATCAACTATACTTTTTGCAACTTCAGTGGGCTTTTCAGGACTTATAAGCTACCGTATTGTGCCAAATTATAATGAGATACTAATAAATGCCTCAGAATTTCTACAAGAATTTATTAAATTATACTTTAAAAATGCAGAACTCTGGTGGATTATATTCATTATCATCCTTGTACTAGCTATAAAAAAAGCGTATAAAAAATCCGAACTAAAAGAAGTGTTTATAGCTGTTTTTATTCAGCTTGGAAATATTATAACAATAATATCATTAGCAATAGGCGGAAAAACGTTAGGCGAAACCTTTTGGCTTTTCCGTCCGACAATAAAATTTTCATTTCTTATGATTTTTCTTATCGTTCTTCTAATGATAACAGATAATATTATAAAATCAGCTGTTCCTAAAACAAAAACTAAACTTATTTACGGCTTAATCTCGATATTAATAATATTATCCATATTAATTGCACCAAAACTCAAGTATCTTACAACTCTTAACAAAACTGACGTAAGTATAGTTTATAAAAAATTTGCTTACATAGGCGAAAAAATGCTCCGATTCTATTATTTAAAAAATGAAACTCCGTATTTAATCAACTTTGATTACAAGAAATATGCAAATGAAGATTATCCTTCTTTATACAGCAAAACCGATTTTGTTAAGACTCCTGATTTATGTACTAAAGAAAATTTATATACACTTACATATTATCCTAAAATATATAAAGATAATAAATCAATAGAATTAGGATTATGTTACAGCGATGACGCACTTGAACGATTTTACAAAAAAGGCGGGCAATTTAATAAAGAGGAATTTGAGCCTATTATTTTTTCAAGACTTCTTGATGATGATTTTGTATTAAACAAAAATGCTACTTCTCAAGAAATTAATGATAACAATTTTAAAGCACTTGAAATAGAAAAGGAAAGTTAATACTTTCCTTTTAACACATTAAACCTGCTTGCTTTAACTTGTTTTCATAGGCTTGTGCTTGTTTTGAATATTCGGGATGCGACTCTCTGTATACTTTTTCACAAGCATCCATGTATTCATTCAGTTCCTTTTCCCACTTTAAATGTTCACTGTTCCCCATTATGGACATTAATGAATTATTTTCTTGAGGTTCCGGATGATTCTTTATATAGTCAGCCCTTACTTTATTCATTTGTTTATCATGTTCTTGAAATTCACTTGTTGTTGGTCTTTCAACAGTACATACTATGCCATTAGATACGATTGGAAACATTTTTTCATAATCTTTTACAGTCTTATTCGTCTCCCTTTCAACCGGCGATTCTGATTGATATAATTTTTTTATCAGATTTATTAATATATTAATTAGTGAGTCTTTGTCTATGTCTTTTATTACACCATTAATGATTTCGGTTGTTTCATCATCATTTAAGCTTGAAATATTAATATTATGTTCAAATATTTCTGAAATGTCAGCTCCTTCAATATTTAATTTGTTAATTTGAGGTAATTCAAATTTAGGCAAAAATGAATTTCCATTAATACCATTAGTTTGGGTCATAACACATACTCCTTTTATTTTCCTTAACACACCATATATACTATCGATTTAAAACATCTTAACTTTAGATAAATTATTTTAACATTTACAATAATTAACAAATATAATAATTTATTTTTTGCTAAAATCATAATGTATATACACTAAGAGAGGGATAGCATGGAACATTTTTACGGTATAGTTCAAAACAATAACATTGCAATTTCAGCTGCTATATTAATTCTTGCTTATATATTTATTGCGCTTGAAAAAATACCGAAAGTAACAATAGCACTCTTAGGTGCGGCAGTTGTTGTTTTTTCAGGACTTGTTAGTCAGGATAAAGTTATAGAAAATGGTTTAAATGCACACTATTTTATAAATTTTATTGATTTTAACGTAATCTTTTTACTTGTATCAATGATGATTATAGTAAATATAACAACGAGGTGCGGTGTATTTAAGTGGGTAGCAATCGAACTTCTAAAAATGACAAAAGGTAAACCGCTAATGGTTTTAATTGTTTTATCTTTTTTCACAGCTGTATTATCAGCATTCTTAGACAACGTAACAACAGTTATATTAATTATGCCAATAACTTTTGTTGTTGCAAAGCAACTGGATATTAACCCTGTTCCGCTGCTTATATCAGAAATATTTGCTTCAAACATAGGAGGAACCGCAACATTAATCGGTGACCCTCCGAATATTATTATAGGAAGCGCCGCTAATTTCTCATTTATGGATTTCCTATCCGAATTAACAATAATATGCTTTATAATTATGTGCAGTGTAATTGCATTCTTATATTTATGCTTCAAAAAACAGCTTCACACAACGGAAGAGAAAATGGCAAGCATACAAGAAATTGACAATTCAAAAACAATTACTGATTATTCACTTTTAAAAAGAAGTTTAACGGTTCTAGCACTTGTTATTTTAGGCTTTGTAACACACGATATTACGCATATTGCAACGTGTATTATTGCTTTTATAGGGGCAAGTGTACTATTATTATTTGAAAATCCGGAAGATACATTTAAAGAAGTTGAGTGGAATACAATTTTCTTCTTTATAGGTTTATTTATAATTATCGGAGCATTTGAAGCTGCAGGCGGTATTCAATTAATGGCAGACTGGCTGTTAAAAGTAACAGCAGGTTCACAAAAAATAGCTTCATTTGTTATATTATGGGCTTCGGGAATATTATCCGGAATTATAGATAACATACCATATACAGCAACAATGGCACCGATGATTTCCGCTATGGAAGCTGAAAAAGGAAAAGAATTTGTACTTCCTATGTGGTGGTGTTTATCGTTAGGTGCTTGTCTTGGCGGTAACTTAACAATAATAGGTGCGGCAGCTAATGTTATTGTTTCTGAAAACTCGGCAAAACACGGTCATATTATAAAGTTTTTGGATTTTATGAAATACGGTATAGTTGTTGTTTGTATTTCGCTAACTTTATCATCAGGTTACATTTGGATAAGGCATTTTATGTAAATAAATATGGATAACTAAATTTATGCGCATTATAAAATTTTTAAAATTAATATTTATTAATTTAATTTTACTTATTTTGTTACTTTTTATATTAGAAGTATTATCCTTTATTAAATTAGCTGAAACATATAATGAAAAGCTAGATGTATATAATACATTCGAATATTTTAAATATAAAAGAATTTATAATAAAACAAGAGAAAATAATCCATATAAATTTCGCCCAATAGAATATAGAAATCCTCACAAAAGACCCATATTACTATTTGGATGTTCATATACATACGGCCATACACTGAAAGATAATGAAACATTATCAAGGAAATTAGAAGATTATACCAACAGAACTGTTATAAATAGGGGCTTTAATGGGGAAGGTGCTTCATTAATATATTTTCAAGCATCAGATCCTATTATAATGAAAAATATTGAAAGAAGTCTTATTCCTCCAAAAACAAAGGAAAAAGATGTTAACACTGATTTTGAATATATTATATATACATTTATATCAGGACATCCCAAAAGAAACTTTTTATACAAAATAAATATTTTTGACCGATATTTTAATTTAAGATACGAATTAAAGAACAATAAATTAGAAAGAAGAATAATAAAACATACATTATTACACTCATCATATACATTTAAGTTATTTTATAATTTTATTAATAATAAATTTATACCTTCAAATACATATCAAGAATTAGTTTTTAAAGCAGAAATTGAAGAATCATTTAAACTTTTAAAAAAATATTACCCTAATTCAAAAATTGCAATAATTATTTATCCTGATGGTCAGAATGATATTTATATTAATAAAGCAAGTCAAATTTTAAAAGATTTTAAAGATGTCACGTTTATTAAAGTAGCTGACTACATACCTGATATTTATGACGATAAATATTGGCTTTATAATCATCCTTCCCCATATGCTTTAGATAAACTTGTTCCTATTATTGCAAAGGAATTAAATATTAACAAAAATTAAATTTAAACGGACACAGAGTGGACACAAGAGAAATTAAAAATAGCTAAAAGCGGTATAATAAAAGGGAAAAAGAAACGGCGGTAACGGGATTTGAACCCGTGTCAGCAGAATGAGAATCTGCGATCCTGACCCCTAGACGATACCGCTATATTTATATTTTAATTCAAGAATTTTTCTTTTCAATAATAAAATATGATATAATATAAAAAATTGAAAGGGAATATATGAAAAAGTTATTTTACCTTGCATTTATATTTTTATTATTTACTACTATCAAATGCTATGCCGGTGTACTCCCCGAAAATATATACGTTGTCACCGAGTCGGATTTAAACACATCAAATGTCAACATTAACAAAGAAATTAACTTTCTATCTTTTGATAATTACGAAATTTCAGATACTATAAAAGTCAATAAAGGTGATAAAATAACAGTTAAACCAATAGAATACAAAAAACCAAAGAGAGCAAAAAGAAACGGATATTATATTGTTCAGTTAATGAAAATAACAAATAATGAAGAAACTTTGGAATTAAATAAAAAAATATTATGCAAAATGCGTCCATCAACACCTAAAGATTTTAAAGAATTCGCAGAATCAGCCGGAGTAAAAATTACAGGGCATATATTAAAAGTACCCGGATTTTCTCAAGTTGTAGCCGCTTCAAAAGGAATAATAAAACCTAATGAAGGTCAAAACAGGCTTGTTTCGGCAGGAAAAAACATCTATGAAAGCACCCCTTTAACTTACATTGAAAAAGGCGAAGATTTTAGTGCAGAGAAAGATTCTGTTCTTGTATTAAAATTCAGGTATAACAAAAAGGAAGATAAAGAATAATTTATCTTTTTAATTTGTGTGACTCAATCATAACAGACAATACAGAAATATCAGCAGGTTTAACCCCGCCTATTCTTGAGGCTTGCCCCAAAGTTAAAGGTCTTATTTTAGCGAGTTTATCCCTTGTTTCTGTTGATATATGTTTAATTGATGAATAATCTATATCTTCTGGAATTTTTATTCGTTCAAGTTTGTCAGCCATGGAAACTTGCTGTATCTGTCTTTTAATATATCCCTCATACTTGATTTTTACTTCAACTTGTTCATATACATCTTTTGTTAAATCAAGATTTTTAGTCGTTTCATCAACTTCCTTTAATACTTCATAAGTAATGTTAGGGCGTTTGATAAGTTCAGAAAGCTTCATACCTCTGTCTATATTTTCATCATACTTGCTCAATACTTTATTTACTTTATCAGACGGAGATATTTTATCGGTCATCAGCCTTTTTATTTCATCTTCAATAATTTGCTGTTTCTTTAAAAAGGCATTATATCTTTCTTCTGAAATCAGACCTGCTTCATAGCCTGTTTTAGTAAGTCTTTCATCAGCGTTATCCTGCCTTAACAGAAGTCTGTATTCCGAGCGTGAAGTAAGCATTCTGTATGGTTCATTAATATCTTTAGTAACCAAATCATCAACTAAAGTACCTATATAAGAAGATTCACGAGAGAGAGTAATCATTTCTTTATTTTGAAGGAATTTAATTGCATTAATACCTGCAAACAACCCCTGAGCAGCCGCCTCTTCATACCCTGAAGTGCCGTTAATTTGGCCTGCACAGAATAATCCTTTTATTCTTTTTGTCATTAACGAATGATTTAATTGAACGGCAGGTAAATAATCATATTCAACCGCATAAGCAGGTTTCATAACGTGAACATTTTCAAGTCCGGGGAGGGAACGAAGCATTTGAATCTGCACTTGTGCCGGCAGACTTGTTGAAAATCCCTGAACATACATTTCATAAGTATTTTTACCTTCAGGTTCAATAAAAATGTGATGAGAGGGATTATGAGCAAATCTTATTACTTTATCTTCAATAGAAGGGCAGTATCTTGGGCCGATTCCGTGTATTAATCCCGAATACATCGGTGATTTATCGAGATTGTTTTTTATTATTTCATGAGTTTTTTCCGTTGTTCTTGTAAGGTAGCAAGGATACTGAGGTCTTATGGGTCTATTGGGCAGGAACGAAAAGAAAGAAGGATTTTTATCTCCCGGCTGAATTGTCATTTTATCGAAATCAATAGTTCTTGCGTCAACTCTCGACGGAGTACCCGTTTTCAATCTTCCGACCGTGAATCCTATTTTTTTAAGGGAAGGAGATAATCCTTTTGCACTTGCTTCACCGAGTCTGCCGAATTCTAAATATTGAAGTCCGACCCAAATTCTTGCTTCAAGTGAAGTACCTGTTGTAAGGATTACGCAAGGAGCATAATATTCAAGACCGAATTCATCAGTCAAACCTTTTACGCAATCATTTTCAACAAGAAGCTGAGTCATCGTGCATTGTTTCAGCGATAAATTTTCTTCCTGTTCCAAAAGGTTTCTGACATAGCGCATATATTCTTTTTTATCGGATTGAGCTCTAAGCGCACGAACGGCAGGGCCTTTTGAAGAATTTAAAGTTTTAAGCTGCATATAAGTAGCGTCGGCACTAATTCCCATGATACCGCCCAAAGCGTCTATTTCACGGACGAGGCAAGATTTTGCAGGCCCGCCGATTGCCGGATTACAAGGCATTAGGGCAATATTATCAAGATTCAACGAAGCCAATAAAGTTTTAGCTCCTGATTTTGCACAGGCAATTGCGGCTTCACAGCCTGCGTGTCCTGCTCCGACTATTATTACATCATATTTAAACATACTTTTATTATAAACTAAACATTTTTTATTAGTTATTTTTTAATTGTAAAAAGTTTGACAAAAATTCTTAATAAATAAAAAAATGGCATGACAAATATATAAGTTAGATTTATTATATTATTATTAATACACTATATGGAGATGGGGAAATTTCAAATTCAGTTTTAAATAAAAATAACAAGTTACTGTTAGAGAGTACAAGTTTAAGCTCGCTTTCTTGTGAGGATGATAAATTTAGTTCACTCAGCATGTCAGCTATGCTGGCAAGAGGTGAAGTTCCTGAAATTCACAGACGTACTGCCGATAATTATATGATTATTAAGAAAATATACGGTACTCCTGTTGTTCAGCCTCGTATTACTAACCAAGAACGTGCGCTTTTGGCTAAATACGATTTTAATTTGCTGGAATTTTCCACAATAAAACAAATTAACGAAGAACTTTCTTTCTTAAAAAGATGGTCAATGTCATTAGAAAAAAATCTAAAAAATGACGCTGATGAAATTATTCAAATAAGAGCTAAAGAATTAAAATTTCTTACAGCTTCAAGATATGTCAGCTTAACCAGCGAAATTTATTCAGGCTATAAAGCTATTGAAAGATATTTTGAAGAAATTTCAAAATACTAATTAAGATATTTTAATAAATTATCAGCCAGTTCTTTTGCTTTGTTTATTGCTGTATTTTGGAGGTTTTCATCTTCAAAAAAGTTATCGTTATTAATATATTCTTCAACTAATTTTCTTGCATAACTTCCTAATGCAGCACCGTTTACTTCAATTCCGGTTTCTTTTGCCAATTGCGTTGATTTAGAGTTAGTGCCTCCCGATAATAAAATGTTTACGGGCAAATTTTCATTTCTTATTAATTCCGCAAAAGCAACAGTTTGAAGTGTTGATTTATAATCATCATTATTCCCTGACATGGGTCTGCCGTCTGTTTGAAGAACAATTGAATAATCTTCATTATCTTTAATCATTTCTTTTAAAAGATTAATAATTGAATCATCTCCCAATTTTGAACGGTCAAGACATATTCCCAGCATTCCGTGGTAAATAGATTTAATATTATGCCAATTTTCAATAATTTCATCTTTTTTATCCGATGAACAATGAAACTCTACATAATCTATATTCTCGGAAATTAAAGGTAACAGCATTGTATAAGGTGCTTTATATTTATTTTCAAATATTATTGCTTTCTTATCACATATTTCCAGGCACCTCATACAGCCTAAACAATTTTTTTCATCTGTCATCAGCTTGTTATCTTCTTCAAAAATAGCATTATGAGGGCATACATCATAACATTTAAAACACATATTACATTTTTGTTTGTTTATCACTGCTTTTGATACATGTATGTCCGATTGAATTCCGACACTGACACAGATATAACCTTCACAGCAGGAACGCCTTAAACCGTTTTTTGCAGCATTAACAACATCTAATTTTGCACACACATCAAAGACATTAAATCCTGACTTTGAAAATACATAAACAAGCTTTTCAATCTCGTTTACATTCTCATTTCCTGCACCGCAAATGAGTTTTAAGCATTTCTTATTTTTAATTAAATCTTTTAGTAATTCCATAATAATATTATTATATAATAAATAATGACATGAAATAAGGAGAATATATGAATACAATCAATATTTCGGACTGTATTTTTTTAATTATAGATATACAAGATAAACTTGTTAATATGCTTTCTAAGTCAAGCGTAAAAGAAAATGCAATAAAATTGGCAAAAGCAGGCGGGATATTAAATGTTCCGACAGTAATAACCGAACAATATCCGAAAGGACTCGGCCCAACAATAACTGAAATCAAATCTGCCGTTAATAATGCAAAATATTTTGAAAAAACTTCCTTTAGTATTCTAAATGATGAAAACATAAAAAAATACATTCAAAATTTAAACAAAAAACAGATAATACTTTTTGGAATAGAAATGCATATTTGTGTACTTCAAAGTGCAATAGATTTATTAAATGAAGGATACGAAATATTTATTGTAAAATCCGCTTCCGGTTCAAGAAATGATGATGATAAAGAAACAGCTTTAAGAAGATTACTTCATTTAGGCGCACAGATAGTAACAACTGAAATGGTTATATTTGAATTATTAAAATCATCAAAACATCCTAATTTTAAAGAAGTTCAAAGTCTAATCAAGTAAATGTTCTATTCTTTCATAAAGTTCAAAGTGTGTTCCAAGCTCTATAGAACGATGTTTTACGTATTTTAATAAATCAATTATATGTAAATCAATATTTTTTTTGTTTTTAAGGAACCAATTTTCTTCAATATCCAAAATAGTATAATTAAGCCCAGCCTCAAGATTTGCCAGAAGCCATTTTTCAAGTTCTTCTTTTGAATCATTTACATTAGGAATAATAATATATTTTGCACTGACATTTGCTTCATTATTCGGCATTTTGTTTTGAGCATATTTTTTTATATTATCTCTGACAACAGAATATAAATCTGTATTTTTTATTTTTTTGTATGTTTCGTCAGACCCCGAATCGACAGAAATTGTAAGATGTATTTTTCCTTCCTTTAGACCCTGTTCCAATTCCTTTATATACTTAATTCCCGAACTATGTACTCTTATATTTTGAAATCCTTCACCTAAAAGAAAATTAATAATATCGGGGAATTCATCCAATAGAGCAGGTTCACCTCCGCCGAACAAAATTTTTGAATTTCGTTTTAAAACTCCGTCTTTAACCAATTTTTTAATAATATTTATGACTGAGTAATGTTTCTTTGAAAATTTATCAGGATTTTGTGCTATAAAGCAGTAACTGCATTTATTATTACAATCAGTCCAATGACTGATATATAAAGAATCAATATAATTGCGTTCATCCCAAGCTTCTAATTTCAGATTAGGACAATTTAAACAATTAACGTGAATTTTTCCTTTTTTATGAAAATATCTGAATTTTTCCCTTATTTTATTTATTCTGTCAATATTAAAATCATCACCATAAAAATTATCTTGAATTAAAGTATGAGAATTTTCACCTTTTCCCGTAAAACAGCACATAGTAAGCTTAGACGGAAAGAAAACAAGTCCATGTTCAAGCCAGTCACAACTATAATAGAAACCATCTTTAAAAGATTTATGATTTTGGCTTAATACAAACACCTACACACCTCGAAAAAGTTTAAACATATCTTTATTACTTCTGACACTTTCATCAAGGAGCAAATTTTGTATTCTTTCATACAATTGCAGAATTAAATCCGATTTTTTTGCACGTTTTTCTGTATATTTAATCAATTCTATAATATAAGGAGGTACATTATTTCTGTTTTTGAGATACCAATTTTCTTCTATATCAAGAACAACAGCATAAAGCCCGTTTTCTTTATTTGTCATAAGCCAAGAATCAATTTCACTTTTTTTATCATTTATTCCGGGAATTATTATAAATTTTGTACTTATTAAATCACGACCTAAGAAGATAGTTTTTAAAGCATATTTGCGAACATTATCACAAACTTTATCATAACAGTCGACTCTTTTAATTTGTTTAAAGGTTTCACGAGAACCTGAATCAACAGACACTACAACATAAGCAAGGAGAGTGTTAATAGCATCTGCTAATGCCGGACTATATCTTATACCTGAAGTATGCACTCTGCATCTTATAAAAAAATTATCCATAAAGAATTTAACAATATTGTCAAATTCTTTAAGTAATGTAGGTTCACCGCCGCCAAAAGATATTTCCGATTCTCTTCTTAATATCCCTCTTGAATACATTTCTTTAATATAAGGTAAAACATTATAATTATCATTATTAAAAGATTCGGGATTTTGTGCTTCATAACAATAAATACATCTTGAATTACAATTTGTCCAATGACTAATATATAAATGGTCAATATATCTGCCATTATCCCAATTATCTTCCTTTAAATACGGACAATCCATACACGCCGTATTTATTTTGCCTTTTTTGTGAAATTTTCTGTAAATATCTTTTACCTGAAAAATTCTTTCCCAGTTTAAAGCTTGACCGGTATAATTATTTCTAATCAACGCATGCCCGCCGCTTTGATGGCCGCAATGGCAACAATGTGCAAGTTTATACTGAAAAAAAACAATGCCATGTTCAATCCAAGGACAGCTATAATAATATCTTTCTTTTTTACTTACATATTTTTCATTATATAAAAACATTTATACCTCTATTTTTTATTAATTGATTTATAAATCATATCTGCTCTGTCATATAAATCAAGATGCACATTATTTATTTCAGCTATTTTTTTAGCGAACAGTATTATTTCTTTAAGATACTCCGGAACATCATTTCTCATTTTATTATACCAATCAATATCAACATCCAATGCTAATTTTTTTACCCCCAAAGAATTACATAAAATGAACCAATGCAAAACATCCGTTATAGAATCATTGATACTGTTAATGAGAATAAATTTTACAATAACCCTTTCTTCAGAAATTTGTTCATATTTAAGATAACGTTTTATATTATCAATAACCACATCAAAAAAATCTACATTTTTAATAAGGTTATATATAAAAGCGTCGCTCGAATCAATAGATATAACTATTTCAGCGAGGTTCCTCGATATCAAATCTGAAATAGCTGCAGAATATCTGATACCTGAAGAATTAATATTAATATTTGTAATTCCTGAGTCCGTTAAGAAATATAATAATTTTTCAAATTCGGGATATAAAGTGGACTCTCCTCCTGCTATTGAAAATTTAGCTTTTTTAGAGATTAAACCTTTATCAAATAATTGAGATAGAATTGGAATAATATTATAATGCTGAGAGTCCAGAAGATTTTCATCTTTAACAGCAGGACAATATATGCACTGTGCATTACATTTCGTCCAATGAGTCAATAAAATTTCATCAAAATAATCTTCATCATCCCAGTAATCTTCCTTAAGAAAAGAACAACCAATACAGCAATCAGGTATATGTCCGGTGCGAATCATATTCCTCAATTGTTTTTTTTCATTAATAACTTTATCGATATCGAGCCATAATCCGTTAAAATTATCCTCTAACACATATCTGCCTTTGCCGGGATGACTTTGTTCACAACATACCCTGATAATTTTTGCGTGGTCAAAAATAATACCGTGTTCTAACCATTTACAACTAATAAACTTTTTTTTTCTTTTCAATTTAAAATTGATGTCAGAGATTAGTTTACCTGCTTTTTGAAACATATAAACTCCTGCGTCAGACATGTAAATTTTCTCTGTCTATTTTAAGGTTAGAAGCTCTTTCATATAACTCACAGCTGTCAATATTATATTGTCTGAAACAATTATTAACAAAATCAAAAATTACATATATATAATTCGGTATTTTATTTCTGTTTTGCTTAAACCAATTATCTTCAATATCAAATGCAATATTTTTAATTCCGGCGTCATAAGTCAACTTCATCCAATTTTTTATTTCTCTTAAATTATCGTTAACTCCGGGGATTAAAACATATTTAGTTCTTATTAAACCATTTTTTGTATCTGCATATTTTTTCAAATTTTCCCATACTTTATCAAAACAGGGAACTTTTTTGATTTTTTCATAAACAGAAGGCGAGCTTGAATCAACCGACGTAATTAAAGTAATTTTGCCAAGCTGTAAGCCTTTTTCAATAGCAGGAGAAAACTTTATACCGTCAGAATGAATTCTTATATTATAAACATCATAATCTAAAAGCAGATAAACAAGTTCTTCAAACTCATTAAGTATAGTAGGCTCTCCTCCGCCGAATGTAATTGTTGAATTTTTTGAAAGAATTTTTTTATCTATCATGTCTTTTATAACGGGATAAATATTATATGTTTTGTTATTATTAAAAAATTTCTTGTCTTTTTCAGTATAACAATAAATGCAGTTGCAATTACAATGAGTAAAATGCCCGATTAAAACTTCATCAAAGTAATTATCATCATTCCATTCCTGCTCTTTAAGATAATAACAGCCGGTGCATTTATCAGGAATAATTCCATTTTTAATATTTTCACGCATTACACGGCGTTTTTGAAAAATTTCATCCCAGTTAATTGGTTCACCCTTATAATTACTTATTTGAGTAATGTTACCTCCACCCGGATGAGAGCTAATACAACATATCTGCACTGAAGTTGAAAAAAATGTTATACCGTGTTCTAAATGTATACAACTAATATATTTCACAATAAAATTCCATGTAAAAACTAATATAAATATTATACATATAAGAAAAAACTAATACAAGAAATTTGCAATTTGTTATTTATCTTGACTAGTAAGAATAATGATGATAATTTAATATAAAACGGGAATGTGAGATAGATAAAGTGAAATATTTAAGCTGCAGATATATTGAACACGGAATGGATTTTGAACACACAAGGCTTGAAACTTGCTGTTTTACCTGTCATTCCGGCGGTGGAAAAATAACATTAAAAAATGATTATTCAGGTGAACCAATCAATTGGGATGAACTGTTTGAGAAAAAAAGGAAGTATAGAATTGAACACAGAAACGGGAAATTAACGCCTAATTGTGTCGGATGTGTTTTTTTAGAAGAAAAAGACTGGGATGAAGAAGATTATATTAACTTTCTGCAGTTTAATTACTGGATAAAATGTAACAGCAGATGTACATATTGTTACGAAGTACAAAACAAAAAAATGTTTGATAAAATAAAGCCCTATGATTCTGTACCGGTTATAAAAGATATGATAGAGAAAAAGATATTAAGGCCGGGCGGAGAAGTATCATTTGGCGGAGGCGAGCCTACTATTGCACCGGAATTTGAAGAATTAATAAAGCTTTTAACCGCAAATGGTTTTCGGAATATGAGAATACACTCATCCGGAATAAAATTTTCACCTGCTATAGAAGAAGCTATAAAAAAAGGTGTTTTAAATGTTGTTATTTCAATAGACTCCGGATGTGAAAAAACTTATAAAAAAATTAAAAATGTAAACGCATATAAAAAAGTATTGGAAAATATGAAAAAATATGCCCATGCTAATGAAAATAAGTATGGTTTAATGACATCAAAATATATTATAATGCCAAATGTTAACGATAACAGAAAAGAAATAGATTCGTGGATTGACAGTGTACGAGCTGTAGGCGGTAAATGGCTTGCCGTGGATATTGAAGATGTTTGGTATAAAACAAACAGGACAACTATTTCTTCTTATTATTTAGATTTAGTTAATTATATTATAAATAAAGCTCAAACATACAATATGAAAATTGAACTATATGACAGAGCAAGAGGGCTTAAAGAAGGGAAAAATCAAATTTAAGAGTTTTGTAACAATATAAACTTTTATAGCAATTTTTTCTTTTGATTATTTTTATATAAATAGAAGGTAATAAGTATAATTATGCTCAATATTTTAAGTATAAATAATCAAAAAATAGGTTATAGTGCTATTCCCGCAAGACAAACCAGCATATCACCAAATAATTTTATAACTGATAATCCAATCAACAAAAACAGTTATAAGAAATATTCCGTTGAAAATTTACAATCATATATTCCGTCATTTAGCAGATTAAATAAAAAAAGTGCATTACCTTCCGAACGGAAACAGATAAAAGTTATAAAAAATAAACTTGATAATGAATCTCAAGAAATTTTTAATAAACTGCAAGCAAAAGGAATTTTACAAGATAATTCATCAAATGACGGAACAACGGTTCTAAATAATTTGTATAAAATAGCAACAGAACCTAGAATAAACGGTTTATCTGATAAATTAATTTTAAAAGAAGTATTAAATGCATTAGATAATCCGTTTTCAATAACACAAAAATTTGGTGATATACCGCAAAAGGTGGCAAAAGAAATAGAAAGAAATACTAAAGAAAAGTTTCCGGAAGACGGATACAATGTTGCGTCATCTTCTTGCGTAGCAACCAGTATGGAATTTAATTTAGCATCAAAAAAACCTGCTGAATTTGTAAGATTTGCCCAAGGCTTAAGCAGTTCAGAATATAGTGTTACAAAGAATCTTGATTTATCCATTTTTGCAGAAGGCCCTTCAGCAGGATTATGGGAACTAAGAAAATTTAATACCGAAAAATCAGTAAACGGAAATAAACTGGCAGTAAAGATACAACCTGACAGAAATGCAATCATAAGAGCAAGAGTTCAATCTTCTTATAAAGACCCAGGTGAACGCTCTTGTATTGACGTTTTAATTCAATCGGCAATTTTGAATTTATGTTCTCAGAATACTTATAATTCACTTAACGATGAAAGAACAGGTGAATTTAATAACGATAACCACGGTTTAACAGATTTTGAAAAAACGTTTGGAGAACAAATTATTTTTGAAACTCCAAAAATTTCTGTTGTATATCAAGAACTTGATGAATCGGGTAAATTGCTTAATCACAGATGCGAATTAAGCGAAATAAAAAATCATATATTAAAATCACTTGAACAAGGACAAAATGTTATTATAGGTTACACGCATTTTGACTCTGAAAATAAAGTAGACGGAGGACATGAAATAACAATTATCGGATATAATCAAGATAAAGACGGTAAAGGCTATTTTATATGCAACGATACAGATGACGGAGTTGACCTGCCTATAAGATATGATGAAAACAAATTATTGCCATTGATTCACCACGCAGGTATTTCAAGAGATGCTTTAAGCAGTGATGATACAGTTATAGAACCGTGGCGTGAAATTATAGATAGTTTTAAAACTGAATTAAATATTGAAAAATCTAAGTAATTTTTTACGAGAAAATCATTAACCTTTTCAATTAATAAATTGTTGGGTCTTAAATGATTTATGCTTATCTAAAATATTATAATTTGAATAAAAAATAAAGCGGTCAAATAATTGACCGCTTTTATAATATCAAATCTGCTTACTAAACTCTAAATGAAAAACCATTTTTATTATTCTTATGATTAATAGCTTTATTTACTACATAAGATGTAAGTTTTGATAATATTGATTTTCTTCCTGTAGAATTATTTTCCACATTTGTAGCTTTAGCACTATCACTTTCATTATCATTTATATTAGCAGAATTACTGTATCCGTTCACTGCATTTTGTGCAGATGCAGACAAGGTTGTGACAGGCTTTTGTTGTGTTGTATCAGGTTGAAGTATTGATAGACCCGGGTCTTCTTCATCAGGAAGAGGTTCTATCTCATCATCAGGCGGAATACATGATGAATCATCATCTACAGCTGGTTCTGAACTGCCTTCATCCGGTATTTTAGAAGAAGAATCATCATCTTCACCGGGATTTGAGGAAGGAGTGTCATCACCTATACCGGGATTTTCACCTGTTCCCGGAGTATCCATTCCGGGACCTGGCAGACCAGGTTCAACAGGAGGCAATTCCGGTTCAGGCTCATCAGGAGTTACGTTTGTCGGCTGGGTTGGCAGACAAGTATCATCACTCGGTTCTGTTTCTGTAGGTTTTGTGTCACCTGTCGGATCTGTATTTTCCGTTGGTTCCGTATCATCGGTTGGATCTGTATCACCTGTAGGATCCGTATTTTCCGTTGGATCTGTAGTAGTTGGGTTAGTATCCTTAGTAGGAACGTCAGGATCATCATCCGGTAAGCCCGGATCAGGTTCATCAGGGCCTATTTCTGTAGGTTGTGATGGTTCACAAGTATCATCTGTCGGCTCAGTATCCGTCGGAGTCGTCGGCTCCGTATCTGTAGGAGTTGTTGGTTCCGTATCTGTAGGATCCTTATCAGTTGGCATATTACCTGTAGGAACATCCGGTTCTATATCAGTTGCACCGTGAGTAGGTTCAATACTTGGATCTGTAATCGTCGGTTCATCATCACCGGGTAATGTCGGATCAGGCTCATCTGGAATTATCTCTGTAGGCAGAGATGGTTCACAAGTATCATCTGTCGGTCCTGTCGGTCCCGTTGGACCAGTCGGTCCTGTCGGTCCCGTTGGTCCTGTCGGTCCCGTTGGTC
>CANROV010000010.1 GCA_947632315.1 Candidatus Gastranaerophilales bacterium | reverse complement strand
GATATATTATCAGGCGGATTAAAAGATTAAATTATATGTTTTTTAAACTTAATTCCATTGAGAAAAAAGTTGTAATATGTAATAATTAAAATTATTGGAGGGTAAAAGTCCGTGTATAAACTTTTAATTGCTGATGATGATAATGAAATCAGAGAATTGCTGGAGTTTGACCTTTCCCATAGCGGATATATAACGGAATGTGCAAAGGATGGTGAAGAAGCTCTTCAGAAAGCACTCACCGGTAATTATGACCTGATTTTGCTTGATGTTATGATGCCTAAAATGAATGGTTTTGATGTTTGTAAAAATATTAGAAAATCAAAACCTGATACGCCTATTTTAATGCTTACTGCTAAAGGAGCTATGTCGGATAAGACTCAAGGCTTTGATTCCGGCGCTGATGACTATATTGTTAAACCTTTTGATATTCAGGAAGTATTACTGAGAGTCAGAGCTCTTGTTAGAAGAAGTCCTAATAAAAATAATGAAAATACTGCTCAAGAAATTTTAAAAATAGGAGATATTGAATTATTCCCTGATTCTCTTGAAACTGAAATAAAAAATAAACGAATAAAACTTACTCCTACTGAATTTGAAATTTTATACTGTTTAATGCAGCATTTTAATAATGCCGTTTCATTAGCAATACTCTTAAATGAAGTATGGGGATATAATTCTGACGATGACGTAAGAATGTTAAGAGTCCACGTGGGCGGGTTAAGACAAAAAATTGAAGAAAATCCTAAAATGCCGGGATATCTTCACACTGTAGTGAATGTCGGCTATAAATTAACGCCTTTTGGTGATGATGAAAATTAATCCGAGGCGTTATGAAACTTAAAAGACTAAAAATAGTTGAACAAATTATTATTATTTCTTTAATCGGAGTATTAGTTCCGTCTGTTATTTCTTGGTTCGTTATAAATAATGTCAGCCAGCATTCTTTACGTCAAGAACTCGGATATTCTGCTCAAATTATTGCTAAAATTATTGAAAATAATATTTCTTCTGTTTTAAATGCCGACAATCACAGGCTTGATGAGATTGTTATTTCTTTAAATCATATTCCTAATGAAGCTCAAAGAAATCTTTTTTTAAAAAATCTTGCAATAAACAGTGAAGTGTTTAAAGAATTTGAAATAATCAGACCTTCAGAAACACCTGAATTTAACGGTCAAGACAGAATTTTGTATAATTCTGATACCGAGCAGTTATGGCTTATTGAAAAAATTCATGATGATAAATATTTAAAAGCGGAGGTTAATACAAAATTAATTAAAAATAACATATTTAATAATATAGCTGATGAAAAGAACAGAAGAGTTTATGTTGTTGATAAATCAGGCAAATTAGTATTTTCTCATAATTTCGATGAGAAAGATTTTAATAAAAATATTAAGCAGTTACCTGTAAATCTTGTAAATAATATCGTTACAAGGTTTGATGAAATAAAAAATCAGCCTCGTGTCTATTTAAAAATGGATGATATCGGTTTAATTATTATAGTTAATACGACAAAAGAATTAACCGATTCTACTATCAATAAAGCAAGATTAAAAATACTTGCTGCATTCCTTATTGCAGCTATAGTTACGTTATTTCTTACTTTGCTTTACAGCTATTATCTGTATTTCAACATAAGACAGCTGTTTAAAGGTATAATAGCAGTTTCAAGAGGTAATTATAAAAAGCAGATTGTTCCGATTGCCAATATTTTTACACCTCGTGAAATATTATTTCTTTCTGATGAATTTAATATGATGATTAATGAAATCAATGATTCTTATAAAAAATTAAAAGAAAAAAATAAAGAATTGAAACAGCTTGACAGCTTCCGTTCTAATCTTGTAGATACGGTAAGCCATGAATTAAGAACACCTTTAACCAGTATAAGAGGCTATACTTCAAGACTATTGAGAACGGATATTGAAATTGATGATGAAACAAAACATAAATCATTACTTATTATTAAACAGCAATCCGAAAGATTATCAAGAATGATTGAAGATTTGCTTGTTATTCCTGATATTGAGGGAGCAAAATTAAATATTAATCTTGAAAAAGTTAATCTTTTAAATGCCGTTGAAGATTCAATATACTCTGTTAAAAATATTGAAACAAGGACTATTGAGAATAACATAACAAATGATTTCCCTTGTATTTATGCAGATAAAGACAGATTTGAACAGGTGCTTATCAATATTTTAGGCAACGCAGAAAAATATTCATACCCTGATACTCCCATTAAAATTGAGGCTAAGTTTGATGATAAAAAAGCTGTAATAAAAATTATCAATCAATCTGATTATATTGAGAAACAAAAACTTGATACTTTATTTGATAAATTTATTAGACTTGATGATAAAACAACCAGAACAACAAGAGGAACAGGACTCGGATTATATATTGTAAAAGGGATTGTAGAAGCTATGAATGGCAGTGTTCATTTAAAATCGACTCAAGATAATATATTTTCCGTAAAAATTACTTTACCACTATATAAAGAGGAAACAAATGAAGCTTGAATATATGAATGAAGCCTTAAAACAGGCAAAAAACTCCGGAAAAGATATTCCTATAGGTGCTGTAATTGTTAAAGATGGCAAAATAATAGCAAAAGCAGTAAATAAGCGAGAAAAAGAACAAAAAGTAACAGCTCATGCAGAACTTATAGCAATAGATTCCGCTTGTAAAAAGCTTAAAAACTGGCGTTTAAACGATTGTGAAATTTATGTTACGCTTGAACCATGCCCGATGTGTGCAAGTGCAATAATACAAAGCAGAATATCCGCTGTATATTTCGGAGCTTATGATTTGTTAAACGGTGCATTTGGTTCAAAATCTGATATGAAGCAGATAATGGAAAGTTCTATAAAAGTTAAGGGAGGCATTATGGAAGAAGAATGTCAAAATCTTTTAAAATCTTATTTTGAAGGGATTAGAAATGCTTAAAACTCAATTGGATGAATATGTAACTAAATATGAAACAAAAGATTTTATAAAAGATGACCCTGTTCAATTTATTCACAGATTTAATAATAAAAATGATATTGAGATTGCGGGTTTTATTGCTTCCATGTTTGCGTACGGAAAAAGAGAAGTTTTTATTTCAAAATTAAATTATATATTTAGTTTAATGGATAATAAACCTCATGAATATGTTAAATCATTTGATTATAAAGACAATGAAATAAAAAATTGCGATTACAGATTTTCAAAAGATTGTGATTTAATTGAGGTTTTAAGAATTTTAAATATTTTATACTCAGAAAAAGAAACACTTGAAAGTCTTTTTAAATATTCATATTCTCAAAAAGGAGAAGTTTGGGGAATGTTTCAGGGGGTTGTAGATTATTTTTATTCAAGAGTAAAAGAAGATAAAGTAACAAAGGGATTTTATCATCTTTTGCCTAATCCTGCCAAAAAAAGTGCTTTAAAACGTATGAATATGTTATTAAGATGGTTTATTAGAAGCGGATGTGTTGATATAGGTATTTGGAATTTCGTTAAAAAATCGGAATTATTAATTCCGTTAGATACACATTCAGCCAAAATCGGAAGGAAATTAGGTCTTTTAAAACGAAACGATAACGCTTATGAAAGCGTTATCGAACTTACTGATAATTTAAAAACATTTGATTCTCAAGACCCCGTAAAATATGATTTTGCTCTGTTTGGCTACGGGGTAAATAATCCCGAATGATTATTTTTTATCGGTCAATAAAAACAAACTTACCAAATCATTAATTTGGTTAATATTCTGCTGATATTGCTGAACTGTTTGTTCAAGTTGAAGAATATTTGTTCTGTATTCCTGAATTTTAATCATGGATTCTCTTGCAGATATATTAAGTTCTTCCTGAATTTCTTGAGCTTCTTTCAGAACACCTGACATAGGAAGCCCCATAGCTTCAAGAGTTTGTCTGATGATTTGTGCGCCTGTTTGTTTTGAAACTCCTGCCGGCAGTGATTGTATCAGTCTTTTTAATACTGCAACATTAGCAGGGATTCTGACTTGTATTTCACTTGATACAGGTTTTGGTTTTACCTGTTGAACATTGATTGTATTTAATTCCGTAAATTGTGTATTTTGTGCTTTTATTGTTGGTTTTTCAGGTTCCGGTTTTATTTCCGGTTCAACAACTTTCGGTTCTTCTTTTATTGGTGTATTAATAGTTAAAGAAGGTGCTTCTTCTTCAATAATTAAATTATCATTATCCGTTTCATTAAGTAATGAATTGAATTGAATTTCTTCAACTTTATCAATATTAGATAAAGGAACGGTATTATTAACAGCCGTATCATTCTCTTCCAAAGGAGAAATATCAGCTTCTGCCTGCCTTTTTAATGCTTCAACTATCTTTTTCCCAACACCTTCCGGTAATTGATTTCTTGCCATAATTTTTCCTCATTTATTAGCTATATGGATTATATAAAAAAAATAAAATTTATACAATAAAACAATAATTACTAGAAATATCTTACTGCATAATTTTCTTTATCGGAATAATGTTTAACGTCTGTTATTTTAAGTAAATGCCAGCCGTATTCAGTGTGAATTGGTTTAGATATTTCACCGTTCTTTTTTAAATTAATAAAAATTTCATGTTCTATAGAAGGAATAAGAACTCCTCGCACATTATATCCGATATTACATTCAGTATCTTTTGAATATTCTTTAGCTGCTGTTTCAAAATTTTTTCCGTTAAAGATTTCTTGTCTTATTTTTTCTGCTTCTTCTTTTGTATCAACAACAAGATGACTCAGTTTTACTTCTTTTTTATTCATCGGGCTGTTATAGTAATAAAAAGGGAATGTTAAGCTGAATACAGCTAAAATACAGCATATTAACGATAATAATATTTTCATTGAAACCTCACAACTATTTTATAAATAAATTATAGTATTAATATTTTTGAACGGCAAGCACTGCGCTTCCTATCATGCCTGCATTGTTTCCTGATTTTGCTAATTTTATTTTAACGGGAGAAACGACAATTTCAGAATTTATTTTATCTTCTATTAGTTTTGTATTTATGAATTGCCCCATTCCTCCGGAAATAACAATACTTTCAGGGTCAAAAATATTAACTAAGCCTATAAGTCCGGTAATTAAATCATTCTGCCAAACTTCAAAAACTTCTTTTGAGTATTCATCATTTGATTTTAATCCATCTATTATATCATAAGTTGTAATATCTTCGGGATTTTTATTTTTATAAATACTTGTGTTAAAAGAAGGTGAATTTAAAGCAATTTCTTCAGCGGTTTTTTTTAAGCCCGTGCCTGAAGCGTAGCTTTCATAGCAGTCTTTTCTTGAGCAGGTGCAGATTCTGTTTCTGCCGGAATTGATTTTCATACTTCCTATTTCACCGGCTCTGCCTGATTTTCCTCTTAAAAGTTTTCCGTCAACAATAATACCTCCGCCTATTCCCGTACCTAAAGTAATTATTATTGTATTTTTATCACCTATAGCGGCGCCTGTTTTATATTCCGCCCAAGCAGCACAATTAGCGTCATTTTCAACGAATACGGGTTTTTTGCTTAAAAGTGAAAAATCAAGACTGTTATATCCTAAAGGCATATTTGGAGTGGAAGATTCAACTCTTGTGTTATTAAGATTAACAGCGCCTGCCGTCGCAAACGAAACTATATGAATTTCATTTTCGTATTCGGATATAATTTGTTTAAAAAGATTTGTAAGCTCATCAATTTTTTTGGGAGTAAATGTTTTTTTAACTTCCGTCAAAAATTCACCATTTTCATTTATAACGGCGTATATTATTTTAGTTCCGCCTGCATCTATGGCAAGTATTTTTTTCATATTAATCTCTTTCAATAAATCTTTTAGTAATCAATTTAGGTCTTGTAACGGCAGAACCGATTACAACCGAATGCGCACCAAGGTTAAATGCTTTTGTTACTTCATAAGGCTCCCATATCCTTCCTTCCAATATAATAGGAGTATTTAAATTTTTAACAAGTTTTTCTAATAATTCAAAATCGGGAGTCTTTAAATCTTGCTTTGAATGTTTTGTATAGCCTGAAAGCGTTGTTGAAATAATGTCAAATCCCAGTTTTTGAGCATTGACGCCTTCTTCATAAGTGGAAATATCAGCCATTATAAGTTTATTATGCTGTTTTATATACTTAACCAGTTCTTCTAAAGATTCATTAGGACGTGGTCTTAATGTTGCGTCAAGAGCTATAATATCGGCGCCTGCTTCGATTAATCCTTTTGCGTCTTGAATTGACGGGGTAATATATACAACCTCCATCCAATTATCAGGCAGTTTATCCGGTTTTGTAATCCCTATAACGGGAATATTAAATAATCTTTTAGCATTATATACATCACGCTTTCCTGCAAGTCTTAAGGCTTTAGCACCTCCGTTTACTACCGTTTGCATCATAGCACACATGCATTCTTCTTTGTATAAAGGTTCATCAGGCATTGCCTGTACAGATATTATTACTTGATTTTTTATTTCTTCTAAAATATTCATATTTAAATTATACTTTTATTGGAATTAAAATGTAAATATATTGAGGTAGATAAATGCACGAAATTTTTATAAAAATGAATGACTTTTTTCAGTCGATGGGGATTCAAGGTTTAGCGTTAAACTCTTTTATAGAAAGCTTTTTCTTAGTACCTCCGCCTGATTTTTTGTTAATAGCTATGGATTTAGCGAAACCGAAAAATGCCTTATTTTATGCTTTAATTTGTACAATAGCTTCTGCAATAGGCGGAGCAATAGGGTATGCAATAGGCTATTGGGGCGGACGTCCCGCTTTTAATTGGTTTTTCAGAAAAGGCGGTAAAGAAAAATTTGAAGCTGTTGAAAATTTATACAATAAATATGGTACTTTGGCTGTTTTCTTTTCTGCTTTTACGCCTATCCCATATAAAGTTTTCACTATCGCAAGCGGTATTTTAAGCATGAACTTCTTTAAATTTATGCTTGCAAGCTTCTTTGGCAGAGGATTACGATTCTTTATTGTAAGTATTGTTCTAATGTTGTTCGGAGAAGCTATAAAACAGTATATTGAGCTTGTTATTATTGCTGTAACTGCTGTTATAATTCTGTTTTTTATTGTTTTATATAAAAAGAGAAAATCATTTATTAAAAATTCTTAATTATATGTCAATTTTATTTATTTACTGAGTTTGAATAAAACGAAATAAGGTAATTAAATGAGTATTAATTCTATAAGTTTTAAAGGCATATATTCAATCAAGAAAACAGCAATAAATTCCACGCAGTATGTAAAACTTTTAAACAAGAAATATTCATACGGAATGGAAATAGAATCAGGTTCGGATTTAAGTAATAATTTTGATAAATGGTATATAACAGTACCTGATAAGAATGATAATAAATTACAAAAATTGTTTAACCGCTTGAAAGTTCGGTTCAAGAAAATAAATGAGGAAGATGCATTTAATATAGACAAAATATACTCAAGAATATCTCAGGAAAACGTGGATAATTACATATTTGAAACTGTAGATACTTCTGAATTAGATAAAGAATTGCAAACAGAAGAAGGATATGTCGGTAAAAATGGCGCAGGCGGTTCAAAAGAAAAATATGACAAATTTAAAAAATTTTTAAGAACACAGCAGGCAATTGTACCGCCAAAAATAAGTATAGAAGAACAAGACGGCAGAGTATTCCCGCAAATAAACGACGGCAGACACAGATTTGCGGTTTTAAGAGATTTAGGAATCAGAAATATGCCTGTTTTGATAAAGAAAAATTCTTAGAATATCGCTTATATAAGAAACTATGCTATACTAAATTATTATAATAAAAAAGAGGATGTTTTATGTCTGTTTTTATCATTACAAATGAAGATATTATAAATATGAATATATCTTTAAGCAATTGTTATAAATATGTTGAAGATATGATAAAAAATAAACAAAATAATCTTCTTCCGCCCAAAATAAGTTTAAAGCCTGAAGAAGGCAAGTTTTTTAATATAATGCCTGCAATTTTAAATTCCGAAAATTGCCATAGGGGGGGGGGTAAAACTGGTTACCCGTATACCCCAAAGAGTTCCTGCATTAGATAGTAAGCTGATTCTTTTTGATAGTGAGAAAGGTGATATAATTGCATTAATGGATGCAAATTGGATTACAGCTGTAAGAACGGGAGCTGTGGCAGTACATTCAATAAATTTATTCGCAAAAAAGAATTTTTCATCAATAGGCTATATTGGTCTTGGTAATACTGCCAGAGCTTCATTATTGATTTTAGCTGAAAAGTTAAAAGATAAAGAAATACAAATAAATCTTTTAAAATATAAAGGGCAGGAAGAATTATTTAAAAACAGATTTAAAAACTATTTAAATTTAAAATTTACTTATATGAATACTTATAGGGAAATTATAGAAAATTCTGATGTTATAGTATCATCTGTTACTTATTTTAAAGAAGATATATGTTCTGATGACACTTTCAAAGAAGGAACAACAGTCATTCCAATTCATACAAGAGGATTCTCAAATTGTGATTTGTTCTTTGATAAAATTTATGCTGATGATAGAGAACATGTTAAAAACTTTAAATATTTTAACAAATATAAAAAATTCGCTGAAGTAGCTGATGTTGTTAATAATAAAGCTCAAGGCAGAGAAAATGATAAAGAAAGAATTATTGTTTATAATATAGGTATAGCAATACATGATATAAATTTTGCTTCAAAAATCTTTAATATGATTGATAAAAGCAAATTACAAAAAGTAGATTTTAAAGAACCAAAAGAAAAATTCTGGATTTAAAAAATAAAAATGAACTAAAAAAAATGTTAATCGTTTAAAAAATAAAATGATGATATAATGTAAACTATGAGAATAAACGGGACGAAAATATTTTTTTTAATTGTAATACTTAGTTCATTAGCATTAAAGTCGTATGCAATAGAAGAGATTAAAGCAGGCGACACATTATCGGTTAATGATTGTATTGAAATCGCTATAAAGAATAGTCCGGAAGTGCAAATTAATCAGCAATATGTTGAAATGTATAATGCCAGAGTAGGGCAGGTAAAAGCTAATTATTTTCCGTCTATCGGGGCAAATGCAGGCTATGATTTTAGTAATACCGAATCTAAATACAGAAATACACATAATAAAAACTTTTCTGCTCAAGTATATTTAAGCCAGCTGATTTACAGTTTTGGCAAAGTTCTTTCCCAAGTTAAAATGCAGAAATTTTATAAAATAGCAGCCGAGTTTGATTTACAAAACAGCATATTAAATACGGCAAATAATGTTAAAGCTGCATACTATGGTGTTTTAGCAGCAAAAGCAAATGTTGATATTCAAAAAGCAAACGTACTTGTTAATGAACGTCAATATAACAGAACAAAAGCCTTCTTTGATGAAGGATTAGTATCAAAAATCGACCTTGTAAATCAAGAGGTTTATTTAAGCGACGCTAAAATAAGCTTAATTAATGCTGAAAACATATATCAAAATGCTATTGTTAAACTAAACAGCTCCATGTATATTGTTGACGCTCCCGAATATCAAATTGAAAATACTGAAACTTTTAATTTTAAAAATAATTATGCCGAAATAAATCTAATAAACATAGCAAATACAACAACAAAAGAAGACGGCAGAATTGAACCAAAAGAAGCTGTATTAACAATGCAGGTTGAAAAGACCAATATACTTGAAAATTATAAGTTTACAAAGTATCCGTATACATTAAAAGAATCCATAGAGCGTGCATATAAAAACCGTCCCGACCTTTTATCAATGGAAGCAACACAAAAGGCGGTTAAAGAATCTTTAAACTATACAAAAAAAGAATATTTCCCTAATTTAACGGGACAGGTAGGATATAACTGGCAGAATAATATTTTATATTCCACAAACGGTTTTAATTTGGGTGCATATCTTTCTACAAGCAATTTGAATATAATGGAAACCAAACTAAAAATTAAAGAAAGCAAAGCTCAATTGGAAATTGCAAAAAGGAATGTTGAACTTGTTAAACAGAATGTATATTTTGACGTTCAAAGTGCATATATTAATATGATACAGCTTGAAAAGAATATTCCTTTAATGCAGACAAGAGTTAAGCAAACATTAGAAAACTATGAACTGGCTGACGCAAGATATGAAGTAGGACTAGGTAATTTTATTGAGCTTCAGGACGCTAAAGAAAATTACAATAATGCTCAAAGAGATTATGTTCAGACTATTTATAATTATAATGTAGCACTGACAGACCTATATACCTCAATGGGAGAGAGATAATGAAAAAAATAATAATACTTATTTTAATAATAATATTAATAACAATACCGTTTTTCTTTATGAAAAAAGGTTCAAAAGTAAAATATACCACCGCTCCCGTGAAGGTCAGAACAATAACTCAAATAGTAGAAGCAACTGGTACTATCGAGCCTGTTAATACGGTTGATATAGGTTCACAGGTATCAGGGTTAATAAGTGATATTTATGTTGATTATAATTCCGAAGTTGAGAAGGGGCAATTATTAGCACAGATAGATACGTCATTATTTGAAGCCCAACTACAGCAGGCAACGGCAAACATAAATAATGCAAAAGCTACTTTAGCTAAAAATCAGGCTCAATTGGATTATGATACAAAAACTTATAAAAGATATAAAAATCTATACGGCAGAAACTTGGTATCAAAAAATGACTTAGATTCGGCCGAATCGGCGTATAAATCAGACTTGGCTCAAGTAGCTGCCGCAAAAGCTTCAATTATGCAGGCACAGGCAAATTATGCCACAGCATCGGCTAATATGAGATATACTAAAATTATTTCTCCCGTTAAAGGTATTGTTATTTCAAAAGAAGTGGAAGTAGGACAAACCGTTGCCGCAAGCTTTCAGACTCCTACATTATTTCAAGTTGCTGAAGATTTAACTAAAATGCGGATTGAAACAAGTGTATCCGAAGCCGATATTGGAAAAGTAAAAGAAGGACAAGAGGTTGAATATACACTTGACGGTTATCCCGACAGCACTTTTTACGGAAAAGTTATTCAGGTTAGATTATCACCCACAACAGAATCATATGTTGTTACATATACTGTTATTATTGAGGTAGAAAATGATGAAGGTAAATTAATGCCCGGCATGACGGCAAATGTATCAATAATAACGGATAAAAAAGAAAATGTATTAACCGTTCCAAATACGGCACTTAAGTTTACCACTGCTGATAACAAACAAAAATACGACCATAAAGGTATTTGGATTGAGAAAAAAGGCAAACCTGTCAGAATAAATATTGAAACGGGCGTAAATAATGACTCTTATACCGAAATTATAACAAATGAGGTAAAAGAAGGCGACAAAGTTTACGTAGGTAAAATTTTGAACGGGAAAAAAGAACAAATGAGAGTACCAAGACTGTAATATGAGCTTAATTGAAGTAAAACATGCAATAAAAACATATCAAACGGGAGATGAAAGCTTTAATGCTCTTGATGATGTATCATTAAGCATAGAAGAAGGTGAATTTGTTGCAATAATGGGAACATCGGGTTCAGGCAAATCAACCTGCATGAATATGCTCGGCACTTTGGATAAACCTAATTCGGGCAGTTATCATTTAGACGGAGTGGATGTTCTCTCGCTTTCTCCCGATGAACTTTCAGACATAAGAAACGTAAAACTCGGTTTTGTATTTCAGGGATTTAACCTTATCCCCAGAACTACCGCCTTGGATAATGTTGAATTGCCGATGATATATAAAGGAATACCCGAGGAAGAACGGCATGAAAGGGCAAGAAAAGCACTAAAAATTGTAGGATTAGAGAAAAGAGAAGACCACATGCCCAATCAAATGTCAGGCGGGCAGCAGCAGAGAGTTGCCATAGCAAGAGCAATTGTTAATGACGCTCCGTTAATACTGGCGGATGAACCTACAGGTAACTTAGATACTAAGACAAGTATTGAGGTTATGGAATTTTTTGTTAATTTGAATAATCAAACAGGAAAAACAATTGTTTTAGTCACTCATGAGCCTGATATTGCGGAGTACTGCAAACGTGTAATACGGTTTAAAGACGGAAAAATAGTATCAGATATGCCAAAAACCGAATGGCAAAAAACAAGGACAGCGCAAACATAATGATAGATTTTAAATCAACAATGAAAATGGCCATAAATTCACTAAAGGTGAATAAACTTCGTTCTGCTCTAACCAGTTTGGGTATAATTATCGGTGTAAGCGCTGTTATTATAATGCTTGCCATAGGAACGGGCGCAAGCAAAAAAGTACAGGAAAATATGGAGTCTATGGGTTCAAATATGCTGACAATCCGCTCTACTTCGGCAAGAACAGGCGGAGTAAGCATGGGAATAGGCACCCGTCCGACATTAACTCTAAAAGATGCAATCGCCATTCAAAAAAATGTTTCGGGAGTTGAAGCCGTTGCTCCTGCTTCAAGCGAAGGCAAACAATTAATGTACGGCAACCAAAACTGGCAGACGACAGTATACGGCACAACACCGCCATATTTATATATAAAAAATTATGAAGTTGAATCAGGAAGAGGCTTCACTTTTGAAGATGTAAAAAACGGCGCTAAAGTAGCTGTTATAGGTTCTACCGTTGCAACCGAGCTTTTTGGCGATGTATCTCCCATAAACAAAGTTATAAGAGTAGGTAATGTCCCGTTCAAAGTTTTGGGAACACTAAAAGCAAAAGGTTCACAAGGGCCTTTTGATCAGGATGATTTAATTTTTATTCCCATTACAACCGCTCAAAAAAAATTATTCGGAGTAAGTTTCCCCGGAACCGTTAAAATGATTATTGTTAAAGGGCAAGACGGCGACACATTAAATGAAGTTGAAAAAGATATAACCGATTTATTAATTCAGCGTCATAACATCGGTAAAAATCAGGTTAATGACTTTGAAATAAGAAATTCAGCCGAGTTTCAGGAAAAAATGAAATCAACCGTTCAAACTTTTGCAATATTATTAGCTTCAATTGCTTCCGTATCACTACTCGTAGGCGGTATCGGGATTATGAACATTATGCTTGTTTCAGTAACGGAGAGAACAAAAGAAATAGGAATAAGGATGGCAGTTTTTGATTGAGTCATTTATGCTGTCGATAATCGGCGGACTTGTAGGTGTATTTACGGGGATTTTGGGCGCAAAATCAATTGAATTTTTTTCTGACGGCATGAATGTTTCCATTTCATTATTTTCAATATTTTTATCCTTAGGATTTTCGGGATTTGTTGGTATAGCGTTCGGTTATTATCCCGCTTATAAAGCTTCATTATTAAATCCTATTGACGCATTAAGATACGAATAAAAAAAGGAAGATTATGACAAATACTTTTGAAGATAAAGTTAATAATTTCGTTGAGCTGGTTAAAACCTTTAATACAAAGGACATGCCACGCTCAAAATATATTTTTAATCCTTGGAAGGACACTGATGATACGGATAGAGAGCAAGCTCCAAAATTCAGGTGTGAAAATTTAAGGAAGTATTTAATTGATAAACAAAATGCCGATTATATCTTAATAGCGGAATCTCCCAGTAAAGGCGCAAGATATACGGGAATTGCAATGACATCGGAAAAAGTTATTAAAGATTATAATCTTAATTATGACTACTCATCAAGTAATTATCAAAAATCTCCAAAAGGTGAAATAACAGCGTCAAAAGTATGGAAAGAAATTACAAAAAGCAAAAAAACATTTGTTTTATGGAATGCTTTTGCTTTTAATATTCATACGGCAGAAAACAAGTGGTTTGAAAACCCTATGGAATCCGAATTAATTGCCAATAAAGATATTTTAAAAGAATTTCTTGCTATGTATCCGAAGGCAAAAGTAATTGCAGTAGGTAATACCGCCAAAACAGCGCTGGATATATTAAATATTAAAGATACCGAAAGCGTAAGACATCCTTCAAATGATTTTAAAAAAGAATTTCCTCTGCAAATGGCTAAATATCTTTAATAAAATACTCCATAATATAATCATCCATAACAAAGCCGTTTCCAATATCGGTTACTACTGCATTTACAGACTTAAAGCCCCACTTTATATAAGCGTTTATTGTGTTTGTATTATGTTTATTGACCGTTAATTGAATTTTTAATTTTCCGTTTTCCCGAGCAATTTGTTTAATTCTGTCAAAAGCCTTATTGCCATAACCTTTATGTCTGTATTCAAGCTTTATATATAATTTTGATAAAAACAAATAATCTTCTTTAACGCTTACTCCGAAATAACCTATAATATTTGAATTATCCTCAATAATATTATAAATATAATTATCGTTTTTCAGCTGATTTTTAACGGCATTATAAGACTGAAACTTTTCAACCATATAATTAATCTGGTCAATACTTAATAAGCAAGTCCAATATTCATGCCAAATTTCATCAGCTAAATCTGTAAGCTTTTTTACTTCTTCATCTGTCCTGATATTTATATAATTCATAAATTAATAATAACATCAAAATATTTTAATAATCTAAATTGATAATAAAACCTAAATAAGCTATAATCATAAAAAAGATTATTAAGGAAATATATGCAAGGCCGTTTATTTATAATATCAGGATGTTCAGGAGTAGGAAAAGGTACATTACTTAAGATGTTCTTAGAAAAAAACCCTGACATTAAAATTTCCGTATCCGCAACAACAAGACCGCCAAGAGAAGGTGAAACCAACGGAGTTAACTATTTTTTTATATCTAAAGAAAACTTTATAACCTCCGTTCAAAATAATGAATTTCTTGAATGGGCAGAATTTAGCGGAAATTACTACGGCACAAAAAAAAGCTTTGTTGAAAAAACACTTCAAAATGGTTTTGATTTAATCCTTGAAATAGATGTACAGGGCGCAAACCAGGTTAAAACAAAAATGCCCGATTCAATAACTGTTTTTATTATGCCTCCGTCCTTAGAGACTCTTGAAAACCGCTTAAGAGGCAGACACACGGAAGATGAAGAAACCATTCAGAAAAGACTGCATGAGGCCTCAAGAGAAATTGAAGCAGGTAAAAAGTTTGATTATCAGGTTATTAATGATAATATTGAAACGGCACTTAATGAACTGCAAAATATTTTTATTTCCGAAAGGAATAAACAATGTTAAAAGGGAAAAAAGTTCTTATAGGTATTACAGGTGCTATTGCCGCATATAAAACATTAGAACTTATAAGACTGTTTAAGAAAAATAATGCTGAAGTAAAAGTTGTTGTTACACCTAATGCACTTAATTTTGTAACAAAAACTACCCTTGAAACATTAAGCGGTAATGAATTAAATATTAATCAGTTTGATATAAAAGAATATAAACCCGAACATATTTCGCTTACGGATGAATCGGATATATTTATAATAGCTCCGATAACAGCCAATACTCTGGCGAAAATAACACTCGGAGTCTGTGATAATCTTTTAACATCAACATTCTGTGCATACAAAAAACCTGTAATAATTGCTCCTTGTATGAATACAAATATGTGGGAAAATTCTGCCGTACAAAAGAACATAGAAATATTAAAAGAACGAGGTATTAAAGTAATTGAACCCGAAACAGGCTTTTTAGCCTGCGGAACGGAAGGTAAAGGCAGATTAGCTGAGGTTAATACAATATTTGAAGAAGCAAAAAATATTCTACTTCCCGAACAGATTTTAAAAAATAAAAAAATAGTAATAACGGCAGGCGGAACAAAAGAAGATATTGATTCTGTCAGATATATAGGCAACTACAGCTCAGGGAAAATGGGAACGGCTTTAGCAGATTACGCATATAAAACAGGAGCTGAGGTAGTATTAATTTCAACAATCGAACAAAAAAAGCCATATAAAGTTATTCCGGTTAAAACTGCCGATGAAATGTATAATGAAGTAAAAAAAGAATTTGAAAATGCCTATTCATTAATTATGGCGGCAGCAGTATCAGACTATAGAGTTAAAAATAAATCAGAACAAAAAATAAAAAAAACAGGCGGTTCATTAATTATTGAATTAATTGAAAATGTTGACATCCTAAGTGAAATATCGGACAATAAAAAAGACAATCAAATTGTTGTAGGTTTCTGCGCCGAAAGTGAAAATTTAATCGAGAATGCTAAAAGTAAAATATTAAAGAAAAAATGCGACTATATCTGCGCAAATGATATATCCAATAAAGATATAGGCTTTTCCTCCGATTATAATGAAGTATTTATTATAAATAAACAACTTGAAATTCAAAAAATTGAAAAAACAGATAAACAAAATATAGCAAAACAAATAATAGAAAGAATATATGGCAGAAGTAAATCAAATAATCAGAAGAATTGAACAATTTGCTCCGTTAGATACAATGCAAAAATGGGATAATTCAGGCTGGCAGATTAATTTAGGAAATAAAGAAACAAACAGAATACTTGTTACTCTTGATGTAACACCATCCAGTATTGATGAAGCAATCAAGAAAAAATGCGATTTAATAATATCACATCATCCTGTATTTTTTACCCCTATAAAAGAAATAAATCAGCCATACATAATAAAAGCAATAAAAAAAGATATACAAATATATTCGGCGCATACAAATCTTGATATAGCGCAAGGCGGAGTAAGCGAATATCTGGCGGAAAAATGCGGATTTAATGAGCTTGATACTGCTTTTGAATTTATTAAATATAAACAATTTGATGAAGATAAAAATTTTTCTAAACTGGTTTCAACGCTGAAAACGGTATTTTGTCTGCCTTCTATACGTGTTGTAAACAGCAAAAGAAAAACATATAAATCAATAGCATTTTGTTCCGGTTCAGGTGCTGAATACATTTCAGAACTTGAAAAAATAGGTATAGATGTTTTTGTTACGGGCGACTTAAAACATCATCAGGCACTTTCTGCCAATAGTATAACTATTATTGATTTAGGGCATTTTCATAGTGAAAAATTTGTTGTGGAAATTTTTCAGAAAATATTAAAAAATGAAGATGTGGAAATAGTCTGTGCTTCTGAAAGACCTGCTTGGGAGTTAATATAATGAAAAAAACTGCTTTATTTATTTTAAGTTTATTACTTTTTCAAAATTTTTGTCTGGCAGAAGAACAAATTAAATTTACTTTTCCTGATTCAGGCTGGCATTTTATAAATAGTCCAAAAGGTTTTGAAAATAAAAAATGCTTTGTGCCTTATAATCAGACAAGTGAAAATTATACAGAAATACTTTCTTTTTATAAAAGGAAAATTCAAAATACGGGAATAACACCTGCAATAATACTTCAAAAACAGCTTGGCAAGGACAGAAATAATTATAAAGATATTGTGCCAAAATATGTAAAACAAGACGCAGAAGATTCCATGGCTGTTTGGTGCAGTAAATATTATAATATATGTACTGTTGAACGTGCATTTCAAGGTAAGGAAGGAATAATTCTTTCTGTTTATACCAATAAAATGCCTCATTATTCTCAAAATATGTTCGGAAAATGGACTAATCTTCTTTTTGGTGCAGAATTATATGAAAATGATAACAGTCAACCTATAAAAGAAAATCAGACAGTGGTTAAATTATAATATGCAGATAACTGGCGGAATATATAATTCCAGAAAAATTAAAACACCTGAATATGATAATATAAAACCGACTCTTTCTAAAACTCGTCAGGGGATTTTTAATACACTGGCTTCCATGATAGATTTTGAAGGGAAAGTTTTTTTTGATATGTTTGCAGGAAGCGGGATAATGGGTCTTGAAGCTGTTTCAAGAGGATTTAAGGTTATATCTTTTGAAAAAGACAGAAAAACAGCACTTGCAATTCAACAAGCGTTTAAATCTTTAAATTTAATTCCCGAAATATATTTTGGCGACTCACTTAAAAACGTTATCAAAACCGATTATAAAGCGGATGTTATTTTTGTTGACCCGCCCTATGATTCCGATTTATACGAAAAATCTTTAGAAGTTATAAAAAATAATAAAAATTTAAATACTAACGGGATTATTATTCTTGAACACCCAATCGATAAACAAATAAAATATGAAGGCTTTGATATAATCAAAGCCAAAACATACGGTAATAAACAAATAACCTTTATTAATCAAGCGGAATAATTAATTTTTGACCGATTGATAATTTTGCTGCATTAGATAAGTTATTTGCTTGTCTGATTTTTTCAATTTTATTGTTATCATATTTTCCGTAGAAACGAATAACAATAGAACTCATAGAATCGCCAGGTTTAACGGTATATGTTTCAACAACAGGCAAAAGTGCTTCTTTTGTTTCAGTTGTAGTTTTTGCCGGAATAACTTCCATATTTTTTGTTTCGTTAACGGCAGGGATTGAATTTATTTGAGGAAGCATGCTTTTTCTTGATATTTTTTTCTCAAATTTAGGCTGGCCTAATGCGATATAATTATTATCATTGGAAACATTAGAGCTGATACTCAATATAGCATTCATAAGGAACATACATAAAGCACCTGCAACGAAACCTGTTAAAAGGTAAATACCGGGTGATTTTTCTTCTTTTGGATTAAATTTAAAATTTTGCCATAAAAGATCAAGTTCTTTTTGTTTCCCCTGTCTTTTGTATGTTTTTGGTTCAATACTATCTTGGTTTGTATCTTTCTGGTTTTTTATTTCAGATAAAAAAGCTATCTTTTCATCTGAAAGATTTGACCTGTATATTGATGAATTTCTCATAAAAGTTTCCCCAATCCTTTACTTAGTATCATGATAAACAAAAATAAATGTATAGGTCAAGCATTTTGATATGTTTATTACGATATAATAACAATTAAAAAGGGCGGTTTATACAACCGCCCTTTATTATATTTCAAAATTTTTTTATGCTGCCAGACCTTTAATTTCAGTAATTAAATAATTAGCAATCCATTCAAAATCGCTGTTTGATTGAGCAGCTTTTTTAAGATAATCAATGGATGATTCTCCGAGCCTTATTAAAACCATAGCAACGATACCTCTTGTTCTGCCTTTTACTACTTGCAGAGAATCAACTAAAGAAGGTATTGCTTCTTTACCTATATTTACAAGTTCGTTTTCTATTTCATTTTTTACGTTATTATCAGCATTTTCAAGTTTATTTAAGTATTCATCTATTGGTAATAAAACTGCATTCATTAAATTTGCCCCTTTTTACTGTGTTTCTCAAATCTTCTATTGTATTATAAATCAAAAAATTGAAATTCCCGTTTTTTTAATATAATCTTTATATCAGCCTTAAACTCTAATAATAATAACTGTTTTGATTGTATTTATAATTGTGTTTTTTATTATTCTTTTTTCAAAAATAGCCCGATTATACAGCCATAATATTATACCTTGGTATATTTTATTGTTTTTAAAATATATTTAAACTGATTATATCCTGAGAAGTTATTATACTTCTTAGAATATGGAAGTGTGTAAATATATTCATTACGGGGTATAGGAAATGCTAGTTGAAAAATACATGAACGGGTTAAACCAGAGAAGTCAGATTGAATTTAAAAATATCTCTAAAGATATTATTCCCTGGTTAGAAGAAACCGCACTCGAAAATAACTGTCTGATTGATAAAAAAGAATGGAAAAGTAAATATAACAGTTATGTTATTTATGATTATGAACCGTTTTGTTCCGACGGTTTTGAAATTAATGTTACTGTGTCTTCTTATGATGTTAATTATTTATATTTCTTAAAATTTTTGTATGATAATAAAATAGATACAATTGAATATCTTAATAATTGTATTGATAATTAATGTATATTAGAGTAAAAGAAAGGAAGCAATATGGAAGAAAACAACAATAATGAACATCTCTATTCCGGTATAGAAGATAAACCAAGAGCTTGCAAAGAAAATAACTGTTGGAAAAAATGTCTTATTATGGCTTTTTCTGCATTCTTAGGCGGACTCTTGGCTTCATATCTGATCTTAGATCAAATGATGGAACGCGGGTTCAGAAATAACCATTCATTTTATCCGCCTTATCTTGAAAAACGCTTTAATGATAATTTTGACAGACAATACAGGCATGATTTAAAATCATTTGATAAATTCTTAAAACATCAGCGTGAAATGCAAGATGAAATGACGAAGAAAGATTTTTGGATTCCTGACTTAATGAATGATTTTATGACTGATTCCGTTAAAATAAGAACTGATTTTGACGATGACAAGTTTGAAGTAAAAATTAATCTTAAACCTTTTCAAGGAGATGAAAATAAGGTAAATTATAATGTCAGAGGCAGAAAACTTACTGTATTTGGTGAATCTCAGGTTAAAGATAAAAATATGGAAGAAAATGTTTCTTTCTCTCAAGATTTTATTCTTCCTGAGAATGCAGATATATCTAATATTCAAAAGATTAAAGACGGTAAAAATTTAATTATTTCCGTTCCTGTTAAAAAGTAATGTCCGTATTTGAGGACGAAAGAACCTGCTATTTTGCAGGTTCTTTTTGTTTCTAGTGTAACAGCTCTTTATAATTTTTATAAAAATCACCAAGCATATATAAACTGCCCGTTATGACTTTTAACTCTTTACTTTTTATTATTTCGCTTAAATTTTCCTTATTTAATTTTTTTATATTTGTCAGCCAATTAACTTTATGTTTATATGCTTCAAAATTTACCGCATACTTATAGTCAAAATCATAATAATATATTAAATCATCTTTATTAAACAGAATTTCAGCTATTGTTTTATAGTCTTTAGTATTTATTGTTGAATAAATAAAAATTTTCTTTTGATTTTTAAAATAATAATCAAGACTTTTTCTTAATTCAAAAGCCGCATCGGGATTATGTGCGCCGTCGGTTAATATATTATTTCCCGTAAAATATTCAAGTCTTGCTTGCCATTTTACGGTTTTTAGTCCTTCTTTCAGCGCTTCATCAGTTATATTTAGTCCTTTTTTATTCAACAATTCAACAGCTTTTAATACTAATGCCGTATTCTTTTTTTGATATAAGCCTAAAAGGTTAAATTTATAAGAATTATTGTTATATATTATGTTATTTTCTCCGTTCTCGTATCGGATTTGAGTATCTTCAACAAGATATATATTTGATTTTTTTCCATTTGCGGATTTTTTTATTACTTCAAGCCCTAAGTTATCTTTTGAAATTACTAAATCGGTATTTTCTTTTATAATTCCCGCCTTTTCAAATGCAATTTCTTCAATAGTCTTACCGAGTCTATCCGTATGGTCTAATGATATTGAGGTAATAACGGAAATTAACGTATTATCAATAATGTTTGAAGCGTCATATCTTCCGCCAAGTCCCGTTTCTATTACCGCTATATCAATGTTATTATCATAGAAATATTTGAAGGCACAAGCCGTTAAAATTTCAAATTCCGTTAATTCTATGGAATTTGCTTCACTTATTGTACAAATTTCTTCTATATATCTTGCAAAATCGGATTTTGAAATTTCTTTATCGTTAATTTTTATTCTTTCCGTATAATTTACAAGGTGAGGACTCGTATATAATCCTGTTTTATATCCTGCATATTTTAAAATATCAGCTGTTAAAGCACATACGGAGCCTTTTCCGTTAGTTCCTGCCACATGAATAATTTTATATTTATTTTGTGGGTTTCCAATTATGTCAACAGCTTTTTTTATCCTGTCCAGCCCTAAATTAATATAAAATTTATTTTTTGAAGTCAGTAAATTTACTGCTTCTTCATAACTTAAACTCATTTTATTATACTTTTCAATTGCTTAACTATTTCATCCGAGGGATTTTTCTTATTCAGTATTTCTATTTTCTCCCTCATAGTATTAAATGTATTTTCATTGTTTAAAAGCTGTTCAATATTATCTAAAAGTGTTTTTTCAGTGCATTCTGAATCTTCAAGGTATAAAGAAACTCCTTTTTGACACATTTCTTTAGCATTTTTCCGTTGATGATCCTGAGCAGCATAAGGATACGGTATTAATATTGATACAACACAACATTGTAATATCTCCGATAAACTTACCGATCCCGCTCTTGATATTACTATATCCGACGCTTTTAAAGGGTATACCATTTCATCAAAATACGGTTTTATTAATATATTATTTTTTTCATTAAATTTTGGAAATTGCTCTTTTAACATTTCTAAAACTTCATCATAATTCTTTTTCCCCGTTTGAAGAATTATAAAATTATTTTCATTATCAGATAACGGTTTAAGAATTTTAACCATTGCATTATTAATTGTTTTAGCCCCTTGAGAACCGCCCATGGCAAAAAGTACTTTTTTATTCATTGGGATTTGAAGTTTTTCTCTTGCCTGTTGTTTGG
>CANROV010000009.1 GCA_947632315.1 Candidatus Gastranaerophilales bacterium | reverse complement strand
CCGATAGATGATGTTATTGCAGAAATGAAAACATTAAAGGGCAAAGAGGTATTATTCCCCGATGTAAACCTTATAAGTGATTTGGATTACGCTAAAAAACTTTTTTCCGCAATGATACCGTTAAAAAAAATATGGTTCGGACTAACGACATCAGCGGTTGTACTTGATAAAGAATTAATGAATCTGCTTCAAAAAAGCGGCTGCAGGGGCTTATTAATCGGGTTTGAATCGATAAATCAAAAAGCTCAGGCTTTTGTAAATAAAGGTGTTAATAAAACCGCAAATTATGAATTATTAATGAAACAGCTTCATGATATAGGTGTAACCGTCAACGGCTGTTTTGCTTTTGGCGGTGATGAAGATGATAAAGATGTTTTTGAAAAAACTGTTGAAGCTGTTCAAAAATTAAAAATAGATTTACCGAGATTCTCAATAATAACGCCATTCCCCGGCACTCCTTTTTATAACGATTTAATGGCTCAAAACAGAATCATAGAAACTGAAAATGCTATGTATGATGTTGAACATGTTTGTTTTCAGCCTAAAAATATGAGTGTTGATGAACTTTATCAAGGTGTTGATTGGGCGTGGAAAGAAACTTATAAACTGTCAAATATAATTGAAAGGCTTGGCTTTAAGCCTGACGGTATGTTCTTTATAAAATATGCCGCAAATTTTGCCTATATGCACTGGGCAGACAAATTTAAAGTGTATACAAAAGAACGCTTGTGTGATAACAGCGATATTCCGCTATAAAGAAGGTAATTTATGAAAATTCTTTTTATAACTCCCGCAATCGGTAAAAAAGATAACGAAAAATATATAGGTACATGGAAAATGGAGCCTTTAACCGTTGCTACCTTAAATTCACTGACTCCTAAAAATATAAAAACCTTCTTTTTTGATGACAGGATTGAAAATATTAACTACAATATTGATGTTGATTTAATTTCCATAAGTGTTGAAACTTATACTGCCCATAGAGCCTACACTATAGCGGATACTTTCAGAAACAAAGGTAAAAAAGTGATACTGGGCGGTTATCACGTTCAGGCGGTTCCTGACGAAGCACTTGAACACGCTGATTCTGTTATAATCGGTAACGCTGAATGTATATGGGAAACGGTTTTAAATGATTTTCAGAATAATAATTTGAAAAAAATCTATAACGGGGAAAACAAGTTTTCATCCCTGCTTCCCGACAGAAGCATATTTAAAGGAAAAAAATACCTTCCTTTATCTTTAATTGAAACGGGGAGGGGATGTCCAAATAAATGCGAATTTTGTTCAATTACAACGTTTTATAATCACAAATATACGATAAGACCGATTGAAAAAATTCTTGAAGAAATAAAACAGACAAAACCTAAAATGATATTTTTTGTAGATGATAATATTTGTGCTAACAAAGAGCATTTAAAGGAATTATGCAGAGCCTTAATACCGCTTAAAATATCTTGGACATCTCAAACGGCGTTGAATGTTGCACAGGATGATGAACTCTTAGATTTAATGGCAAAAAGCGGATGTAAAAATATTTTAATCGGCTTTGAATCGATGGATGAAAGAAATCTTGACCAGATGAATAAAAGCTGGAATTATAAATTGGGCGAAACGGACAAATTAATAGAAAAAATACACAAAAAAGGCATAAGTATTTATGCCACGTTTTTATTCGGGTTTGATTTTGATAATCCTGCAAATTTTAGAAGAACAATAGATTTTGCCCTAAAACATAAATTTTTCTATGCGGCATTTAATCATTTGCTTCCATTCCCCGGGACTCCTTTGTATCAAAGATTAAAAGACGAAAACAGGCTTTTATATGATAAATGGTGGCTGAAAGATGATTATAAATACGGGGATATTCCTTATAAACCAATGGCATTGTCCCATACGGAATTAAGAAATTTCTGCGCTGATGCAAGAAGAGAGTTTTTCTCCGTTAAAAACATTATAAAAAGAGGAATAGCTCAGTTTTTTAGAAATAAAGATTTATATTTACTGCTTATATTTTTTACTCAAAATTTCAATTTAAGAAGAGAAATAGATGAAAAATTAAATCTGCCCGTAGGGAAGGGGCTTGATAATGCCGTTTCGAAATAAAAAATACAAATATGAATTGGCAAAATCTACAGACGGCAAAGAAATTTCCGATTTACTTGAGAAAACCGCTTTTAAAGGCGACATCAGCCTGATATATTCAAGGCGTCCTAATGCGGTTTTATCGATAAACAAAGATTGTACGGCAAGTGCCGTTGTAGTCGGCAGGGAAATTGAAACGGAAAAAATAAAAGGTATAGGAGTCTGCCAGATATATAGAATGCTTGTAAACGGCAAATATGATAATGTCGCATACTTGGGTGGTTTTAGAATTGACAGGGACTCTTGCCTTAATATTGTTGAAGCTTTTAAAATTCTTGAAAATTTTATAAAAAAAAATAATGTGAAATATACTTTCACAACGATTTTACAAGATAATATTTATGCGCAAAAAATGCTGACAAAAAAAAGGAAAATAATGCCATATTACCTTAAAACAGCTGATTTTACGGTTAATATTTTTGCTAAAAATCTAAAACATAATTCTAACCATACATGTGAAAAAATTAAAGAAAATGAAAAACCTCAATTAAAAAAGTTTATTGATTTTTATTCAAAAGAAAAGACTTTTTTCCCCGAAATAACAGATTTAGATAACTTTTATGTTTTAAAAGATAATGAAAATAACATTCTTGCCTGCGGCAATTTCTGGGAGCAAACGGATTATAAGCAGTTGATAATAAAAAAATATTCACTCAAATATAAAATTTTAAAAACTGTTTTTAACCCTGTTTTAAATTTTTTTTCTTATCCTAAATTCCCGAATGAAAATGAAATTATAAAATATGAAACACTTTCTTATGTTTTATATAGAGATGAAAAATCTTTAGCTGATTTTATAAAACAAATGTCAAATCAAATAAAATATGACTTTTTTGTATATGGAAACACAAAGGAACTAAAAGAAATAAAGCCTCCAATAAAGTATAAAAGCTTTGTTTACCTTGTTGATTGGGATAAAAATATTGATATAAAAGATTTTAACAATATTTATATGGAGTGTGCGCTGTTATGATTATTGATATTCACTCACACATGATTAATCAAAACTTTGATATAAATACCTTTAAACATAATTTCACAACAAAAATGTTCTTTTTGAGGCTTCAAACAAAAAATTATGAGCAGTATTATGCAAAAATGTCATGCCAGATTGAAGAAAGCAAAGTCGATAAAGCGGTTATCTGCGCTTTAGAAGGTGCTTTGACCTGTTCAAATAATGAACAGAGTGCAAAAATATGCGAAGAAAACAAAAATTTCCTTTTTGGTGCTAACCTTAACCCGTATGATGATGATATTGAAAACAAATTTAAAAAAGTTATTGATGATAATGCAGTTTTAATAAAAATTCTGCCGTCATTTCAAAATATTGATTTGACTGATAAACGCTGTTATAAATTTTATGAACTCTTAAAAGAATATAATATTCCTCTGTTGGTTCATACAGGGATTGAACATACAATTAAAGGCGGTAATCAAGAATTTAATAATCCTTTAAGGGTAGAAAACGCACTTAAAACAGGTGTAAAAGTAATATGCGCACACTTAGGCGCTAAGTTAAATTTTTGGGAAAAAGATTATTTTGAGCTATGGTGTAATTTAGCACGTAAATATGAAAATTTATACGGTGATTTAAGTGCTATGATTTGGTTTTACAGAAAAGATTATTTAAAAAAACTTTTAAAAGATAAAGAACTCTGTCAAAAATTGCTTTTTGGGAGTGATTATCCCTGTTATCCTTATATAAATTTAAAAAAAGACGCAAATATTTTTGATGACTGGTATGATATGTTTAAAAATTTAGGCTTTGATGAAAGTATATTTTTAAGAGCGCAAACTATTTTAAGGTTAAATAAATCCGCATAATTTGTGTTTACATAATATGGGAATAATTTTATTGACTGAAAATTTTAAAAAGCTAAACATAATTCGCCTTAAGATGGGAAGATGATTATAGTAAATCATTAAATATTCAAAATAAGCTTTAGCCCCTCTTTGCATTTTAAAATCGCCAATCCCTGCACTCATATTAAATATTTTATGGTATTTATCGTACATTTCACCCATAAATGCCGAAATTATTCTGTATAATCCTATTTCTTGAGGCATAGTTAAATCATAACCGACGGCAGGCGCAGTCAGAATATTGTCTTTTGAAACGGTTAAACACATTGAATTTATTTTTTCTTCATTTTTAAATACGGTTAAATTAAATATAGGGTTTAATCCTGCAAGTTTAAAGTAATCTTGCGTATATTTAGGATTGTATTTTGAATACTTCCCGATATAAAGCATTGTATAGATATTTTTAATCCTTTTAAAATCATCTGTTTTTTGAATTTTATATGCCTTATAAGGTGAATTATGATAAAATTTTAAATCTTTTTTTATTTTAGTTTTTTGTTTTGAAGATATTTCCTTTTTTTTATCTTTTATAAAAATCTGCCGTGAGATTATTTCTTTGTAACCTTGTCTGTTAAGATTTTCATATAAGCCGCTATTATATTCTTTTGTAATGTTTTTAAAGATTATTGCATAATCTTTGTATTCGGTTTTCAGAAAATCGGTTATTTGTTTTATCTGCTCTAAGTTTAATTCGGGATATAAATTAGTTGATATAAACCATTGATTTACATATATCGTCTTATTTACTTTATTTTTTATAAATAAATATTCCAAAACCTTAAAAAGAAAACCAAACTTTAAATTGTTTTTATTAAATTCTTCTTCAGTGTATTTAATATAGTGAGAAAGCATTGATACGTATAGTGAATCATCATAATTACTATCGGTAATTGCAAGAGGTATAAGGATATTACCCGTTTTTAATATTTTAACTTCGCAATTAATATTTTCTATAAAATATCTTGTACCTTTAGTCATTAATGCTTCGAAGTAAGAAAGAAAAGCCTCTTGTTCTTTAAAGAGGCCTTCTTTTAATTCGTTTAAATTTTCAATACCGTATATTTCCATTATTTAACAGCCACCGCCAAATGAAATAAACATCCAAATTAAGAAAGGGCTAAAAACTATAAAAAGAGGTAAAGAAATAATACCTAAAAAAACTCTTCCAACTCCATTTGCGAAATCTTCTCCAAAAGATTTACCGGAAGAATCGGCAATAATAATATTATCTGTTAAAGTTGCATCATCAAAAGCCATGGCAATTTTGTCGCCGTCTTCAAGTGCGTATTTGTTTATATATTTCTTTTTTACATATTCATATCTTAAAGGAATTATAACATTTCCTTTCCTGTCTATAACTCCGTATTTTTTATCTTTTTTTACAAGAATTAAATTGCTCCCCGGGAAATCCATACTTTCATATTTTATGTTTACTCCGTTTTCATCAAACGTAGCAACGGCTTTCGGCTTAGAAGCAAGAGTTATTACTTTATCATATTGAAAATCTTCTATAACATTGTTATTTTTATCAATTAATCCCCATTTACCTTTCTTTTTTGCAAGTATTGAGTTTTCATCGGAAAAAGAAATACCCAGTTGTTTAAATATACCTGTGTTTGAGTCTTGAAACTTAAATTCATCGTATTCTTCGGGAATAATATAATTTTTTTCGGAATCCGCAATAACAAGACCTTGTTTACCGCTTTTATTTTTAGTTATATATATTCCTTTTTCGGGATAATTTTCAAATTTTACGAATGCTTTTGAATTATTTTCTTTATAAATTTCACTTAAGAAGTTTTTAGAGGAAGTATCATTAAAAGTTATTTCATTTTTAACCGTTTTGTGCTGAGCATAAACTTTGCCTTTTTTATCAATGATATATGTTATACCGTCTTTTTTAGCAATCATATAATTTTCTTGCGGGAAGGTTATTGATTTATAAGTAAGCACAATATTCTCCCCGATTTTTTCAATTTCTTCATCAATGGCAGCTTCAAGCATAACAATTTGGTCATACTGAAAATCAACACTAACAGTGCCGTCCATATTCAATATTCCCCATTTTCCGTCCTTTTTTACAATTATGTAATCAGGGTTTGAGTACGAAATTGAAAACTGCTGAAATACGCTCGTACCTTTATCTTGAACATAAAAATCATCATACTTTGGAAGTATTATCCAAGAATCAGAGCCTTTTGTCATTAAAAAACCGTATTTATCGGATTTTTGCAGAACTACTATACCTTCTTTAGGGTAATCTAAAAATTTAATCCAGGATAATTCGTTATTTTTATTAAATGCTTTTTCAAAAACATCTTTTGAACTTCTCCCCGGAGTTGTAGCATATAAATTCCCGTTCTTTTTGCCGAAATAAATTGAATGAATAATATCTTTAGGACTTTTTTTGTTTATCCCCCAAATATAAACTTTTTCAAATTCATTTTTCATAACAAGTTTATTGTTAAAAGTAAGGACTCCCCATTTGCCGTTTTCTTTTACCTTTACGGTATCCACTCCGAGTTTTTTAATCTTTTCATATTTAAAGGGAATTAAAATAGAGTTATCATCGGAATTTAAAACACCCCATTTGCCGTCTTGTTTTTTTATTTTAATATTTTGAGGTATTTCGGTTTTAAAAATAAATGTTCCTTTTTCTGCGTTCTTATATTGAAGAAGTGAAGCGGCAGAGTTCTCATCTTCACTTACGGGTAATGCCATTATCGGAAGATTAGAAATCAATAAAAAGGAAAATGCTAAAAATAATGATAAAATCTTTTTCATCTTAACTCCTTTAGTTGTTCATTTATCATTATATCAGAAATTCGGATATTAATTCTGTCCTTTTCGTTTTCGTAATATTTCTCTGTATTTTTCAGGAGACGGTCTTTTTATTTGATTGTTATTTATATTGCTTTTCGGATTTTGTCTGCTTTTCATTCTTTGATATTGTTCTTTTGTTGGTCTGTTATTTACATCTGATTGATTTTCCGTTTGAGGGGTTGTAAATGTGTAATCATCATGTTGAAGCTTCGTATTCTTTTGTTTTGAAGTATCAAGATAATAACTTTCTAAAGAATTATATCCGAGTTCTTTCATTAAATAATTCCAATTGTCAGGTAAATCTATTTTAATAGTGGTTATACCGCCTGCAGGAACTGTTAAAACTTTGTTGCGATTTGAATCACCTGTAATAATTATTGAAGTTTTGCCCTTTTTCATAACAGGTACCGTTTGTATTTCGGTTAATCCGCTCCAATTAAGCCAATCGGGAGTTTTTGCCAATTGAGCTTGTTCTTCTTTTGCAATCTTAGATTTGTGCATTTCAAATGAATAATTTTTTCCTTCAAAAGAACTGCCCGGATTTGCATAATAATTAGCATAAGTTCTTTCATCCAACGGCCTTCTTGCTTTGCATGTTAAAGCATTTTCAAGCTCTTCTTTACTTCTGTATTTTCTTGCCAAATTTCTTGCTACGTATTCAGTTATAAATATAGTCCTATATACAAAAGGAGTACCGCTTCCTAGTGCAAACTGCTCTTTCTCCACAATATCCCACGCCATAAGGTCTGATATTTTATCGGCATTAGATACGGCAGGTGTTAAATTATTGCCCCAGTTTAATGCGGATGTCGCTGTTAACGTATTATCATTTATATTAAACCCTTTTTGAACGTGATATGGCATCCAGCCCGTATTTATTGCGGCTTGTTCATCTTCTGCCATCGCCCAAGAAGAAAGATAACCGAATGTACCCATTCTGTTTTTCTTTATTTCATATCCTCCAAGATTTATCATAGCTAAATCAATAAATCTGCCCAGCTTTTTATTATTTGGTGCAGAAATTTCGCCTTGCCCCGATTCAATTCCTAATTGTCTTGCAATAGGCCCGTTTAGCCATATAAAGGGAGTCCAGGCATGTGTGCTTGAAAGTGTTCTTCTAAAATCACCGTTTGCCATGGCTTTTGTAAAAGCAACTAAAATAGGCATATATTCGGGAGGACATCCTGCCATTGTACCTATTACGGCAATATTCTGCACCGTGGCTCTGCGGTATCCCGGCGGAATAACTGCTATAACCGTATCTTTAGAATATGGTGTGTATTTGAAAAATTCATTTACTTTGCTTTCCGTCGGCGGAATAATCGGAAGCCCGTCACTCCAGCCTTGAGCTTCAAAGTACTGCACAATTTCTTCGGGTGTCTCTTTAGAAATATTTATTTCATCTTCGGTTATTGGTTTTGTTAACCCATCAATTATCTGCTTCCATAAAATGTTTCTTGTATTAGCCAAAAGTTCATCTCTTGTATGAGCAGAAAAGGCACCGGGATATTCTGCCGTTCTTAATACGGGAACTCCCGCCATTAATGCCGTATATTTAGCTTGGTCTATAAATCCGGGGGAAGCAATCATAACGGAAGGAATTCCGATATGCTCCGCAGTAATACAAGAACCTGCTTCTTTGGGCGTACATAAACCGCACCCGCCGTTGCCTGAAATAACCGCATCAACTTTCATCTCTTTTAGCTTGTTTTCAAAATCATCTTTCTGCTTTCTTTTAACTCCCGGCCCCGGATACGGCCCCGCTGAACCTATTTCACTTAACAGTATGACTTTTGCGGAGGGATAATGTTCTAATATTAATCTTTTTATTTCGGGATGAGTAACATTTGCCATAAAGCTTCCGCCTGTTACCGCAATAGTTTTACCTTCTAATGTATTTAATCTCGGAGCTTGCTTTATTAATTTGATTTCGGAACTTCCTACCGGAGAAAGAACGTTATAAGATAACTTTTCATTGTTTTCTGCCTCTATGATATCTTGAAGCGAACATCCTCCCGTGCCTTGTACTGCCTGTTTAGACTTGTCTTTTGCACTATAAGTGTATATTCCTATTGATGTTAGAGATATCAATACTAATATTAAAGTTATTTTAAATACTTGTTTTATTTTCAATTCGATTCTTCTCCGGTATTAAGGTACTTTTAACGGATATAAAAACTTATTATAATATATTTTCTGTTAAAAGTATATAATTTTGTCCCGGGTAAAAACTTTAAAATCCTATTGTGCTTTTTAAATTATTGGAATTTTTAAGTTTTACTTCATCATAAAGCATTTTTGAAAGTTCGGTTAAATCAGTAATATTTAAAAAATCAGCTTTCTTTTTAACCGTAGAAAAATCACCTGCCGTTAACCCTTTTATGTTTACATTTGAATCTTTTATATTGAAAAAATGTTCTATTGCTTGGTTAACTTGATTATTGTTCATAAAATCAAATTTGATTTTAAAGGTAAATCTTCTGAGACTTGCTTCGTCTAAAGTATCAAGCAGGTTTGTAGTACAAACAAAAGGATATTCGTGCGATTCCATCCAGGTAAGCATTTCGTTAACCTGCGAAACTTCCCAATTGTATGAAGCATTTCCTCTGTTTTGTAAGAAACTGTCAGCTTCATCAAAAATAAGCATGGCCTTTTTTGCTTTAGCTTCGGCAAAAGCTTTTGCTATATTCTCTTCTGTTTCGCCTACCCATTTTGATACTAAGTCACTTGCTCGCTTTTGAATAACTTCAATACCCAGCTCTTTTGCTAAATATCTTGCATATAAACTTTTACCCGTTCCGGGTTCTCCGTATAAGCAGAGTGAAAAATTTAATTTTCCGCAAGATTTTATATTCTGAGTCAATTTGTTCATGTCTAAATCCGTGTTGATTAAATCTATATCATATTCTGACATTTCAAATTCTTTCTTCTTCTTTATTGTACGTTTTTTTGATACTACTTGTGCTACATTTTCCACAAACATTTCAAAATCATTTTGATTTCCGTTAATTAATTTTGATGTCTTTACTGCATTCTCAATTATAGAAGGTGAAATATCATAATATTTATTCAATTGTTTGATTTTTTCATAATCAACATCGAAGTTGGTCTTTTTTAATATGTTCATCCAAATATTAAGTCTGTGTTCTTCGGGCATTTTTTCAAATTCAATAGTATAAGTCATTCTTCTCAAAACTGCAGGGTCAACATTATAAATATCATTTGTTGTCCAGAATATAGGAACAGAAGTATTCTCAAGTATATTGTTTAAATACGCTTTTGAAGAATAATGCCTGTTAAATAAATCTTCCGCTTCATCAAATAAAATGCACGAATTTTCTATTTTCTCAAGCATGGTTTCTTTAGAGTATAAATCCATTATACGGTCTTCTCTGTTTGCTTCTTCTTTATTCTCTTTTTCAAATATAACTTGATATTGATTTATTTTAGCTTTGTTTGCAATCATTTTTGCAAATTGAGTCTTCCCTGTTCCTACTCCTCCGTATAACAGTATGTTTATTCCTTTTATCTTGTTTTTTACTGCTGATTTTAATATGTTTAGAACTATATCTCTTTTTTCACCGTAATAATCAAAATCATTCCATTTTAACTCTGATTTTTCCGGCTTGCCTAATAATATTTTCTTTACTTTTTCATAGCTGTTTATTTTATTACTGTTAATTATGTCAATTATATTTGGATTTAAATATAAGTTATTTTTTGAAAAACGACTGTTATTATCTATTAAAATTCCTTTTTCGGTTAAAGCGTTGCATATTATTTTTTGACTGTATTTATCAATTTTTAGATATTGTTCAAAAAAGTGTTCTTGTATTTCGTCATTATAACAATCAGATAAACATCTTCCTATTTTTGTTGAAATTATTAATGTTAAAAATAACAAAATGTTGTATTCCGTATTATTTAACGAACATAATTCTTTTATATATTCGATTTGGTTTTTTATCAGACTTTTTTCTTCTTTTATATTAATAATTTTGCTTTTTATAATATTAATAAGCTTCTTTTTTAATTCTTTTTGGGCGTTTTTACCTAAACTTTTATTTGAATTGTAATGTATATATGAAATTTCGGATTTACTTAATGCGTACTCTGTTTTTATTTCATCAAGTAAATCATCAAAATTATAATTATCAACATCAACTTCAGGTATTAGTTTGATAATATACTTTCCCATCATTATCTTTTTAAAATTATCCATATCCTTAGTCCCTTTTTTTAACTTATTACATTTATATTTTAACGGTATAATATGTCAAAAAAGGACGTAATAAATTTTATTGTTTATGGATTTCTATTTTCTCGGAAACATTAATCCTTGGACTTCTGTTAGCATTAACACTGGCAGATAAGAACCACGGCATTAATGAATTTCTTTCTGAAATTATATAATTCATATTTGATTTTCTGAAATCAAGCTTGCGCTCTTGTTTTTCAAGTTTACCGTTATTAAATGTTTTAAAAATAACACCTCTGTCAGTCGGATCAACGGTAATCCAGCCGTATTTATCAAAATAAACTTCGACCCAGTTGTGCTTTTGGTCATTTTCTCTGGCAATATTACCGCTTACAATTCTTGCAGGAATATTCTTTGCCCTTAAAATAGCAGTCATAGCTGCTGTATATTCTCCACACTTGCCCTTTTTAATTTTAAGTGCTTCTTTTGCCCCTATATCCTGCGGAATTATTACATATTGAAAATTATTTTGTAAGTATTCATATGTATTTTGGATAATCTCTTCCGTAGTGTTCCCTTTTATTGAATTAGCAGTTCTTTTTACAATAGGGTCATCCGATTCTATTAACGGTTCAGGTTTCAGATAACGTTGAAGATTTTTTTCATTATCTGGTTTTTTATTTAATATTGAAGCTGTATATAAATTAAACGGTCTTGTTTTTGCTGTGCCTGAAATAGATATTGAGTAAATGCCGTCCATTGGATTTATAAAAGTATATTCTGCAATATCATTTGTACCGTCATTAATCATTTTATTAGGTTTCGGCGTGATTTCAAGGTTTGATATATATTGACGCTCTTTCTCTTCAGGAGGTATTGGTACTCTAAATGTTACTAAAACAGGATTGTTTTGTATTGTGATATCATAAGTGTACTTGAAATTATAAATTTCATAATCGGGAGCTTTTAAATTTAATTTTTGTTGTTGGGCGGGTAATTGTCTTAATTTTTCTGTTTCATTAATCTTTTCTTGATATGAAATTTTGGTTTTATCTAAAACATTATTTCCTTTTTTATTATCGGAAGGTAAAATTACCAACAATGCTAATGATAAAAACACTAAGACAAATATAATATGAAAAAAAATTGATAAATAGCTCTTTTTCATCGGTTTACCCCCTCTTATAAGAGTTATTATATCAATTTTAAAAAAAAATTCAATTTTATTTGTATAAAAATGGTATATTAAATGGTTCTATATCAATTGTATTTCCTATTTTATCGCAAACTTTTTTTCTTTCGGTAATTCTTTCTGTTGATAATTTTTTCAGTGCATTAATATCAGTATCTTTATTACCGTTATATAATGATTGAAATAATTCTTTTATTTTTGCGCCTATTTCTTTTAATGTTTGGAATTCGGGATGTGTTTCACTGATTTTTCTTGCGCAATATATTGAACTTGCCGTTAGTACATCGGAATTGTATCTCGATAATAATTCATGTTTTTTTATTCCTGATATCTCGGATAAAAATTCAACTGAACTTTCTTTTTCACCTGATACAATTTTGGCTACTTCATTAGTTGAGAATATTTTTCCAAAGCTTATTTTACTTATTTGCATATTATATCCCTCCATAGTTTGATAATATAAAACAAAAATATAAATTATTTTGTCAGTTTTAAAAAAAGTTGCTTTTGCAACTTATTCATAATCCCAACAATGAATATTTCCGCAATATCTGCATACGGCATGGTTATTCATGAATATTAAATCGGGTATAAAAGAATAACCGTCAACGTTAATTAGTATGTCGTTATTTTTTGTATAGCTGACTTCAAATTCTTTTGCACCTTGATAAGAAGGATTAAACATTAATTCAAATTTATCTTTTGAATTGCATTTTTTACATTTAAACATTCAGATGTTAATTCTTTCTTTTTTTTCCGGTTGCTCTTTTAATTATTTCATCGGATTCTTTTGAAATTTCTTTAATTTTTTGATTGTCTGATAATTTATAAAGTTCTGTAAAACAACAGCATCTTAATGGCATGGTAAATGAAATGAATATAAAAGCAATCACAGATTCAGCTAATGTTTTTGCTATAACCAAAGAATCAGGGATTAGTCCGAAGCATAACGGATTTAATTCTTCTAAATTGAGCATATCCGTAAATTTTTCAAAATTAGTAATTATAAACGGGGTTAAGGATATTTTATTAAATGCCCATATAAATAAATTTGGTATAAATAAATACGTTGTAATAAAACATAATATAATTAATAGTAAAGTTGGAATTAAATTTGATTTAACCATGGAAATGCTTCTTGATATTGTTTCAAATGGTGATATATCACCCTCAAAAGCAAATACCTGTAATACTAAACATAAAAATATTGCCGTTATCGGCGCTGCAAATATAAATGGAGGCAGCATTAATAATACGGAAACTATAAATAATAAAATTATATAATTGAACAATTTCCTGGTTATTACATTGTTATTGGCTTTAAAGTCTATTTCTTTTACCTTCTTTTTACCGTTTGTTGTATAAAATAAAATATTCATTGAACATAATATTATTAAATAATCATACATAGCCTTAACAAAAGTAATTAAAAACGGAGTTAAGATTATCCAAAATGCAATATATATATTTGTTTCATTTTTAAAAATCGGAAGAGAATGGTGTATGTTGTTAAATGATGTTTTGAATACATATGTTAATATTCCCATAATAATAAGAGAAAATATTTGTCCGAATACGGGGAATGCCAGTATTTTTGAAGTTTGATCGAGATATAAAAAATATTGTTTTATTGATGAAAAAAATATTGGAAAAATACTTATTATTTTATTAATTTTTTTATTTGCCATATTCCCTCTTTTTTGTATATTATATTAGCATACGAAATTAAATATGAATAAATTTTATCATGATTAGGGAAGATTTAAAAAAGTTATTATTATCTTTTACGGAAGATGATTTTTATAAAAGAGTCGATTTACATATTCATACAAGTGAATCGGACGGAAAATTAACGCCTTGTGAAGTTATCAATCAGGCAAAGAATAGAAATCTTGACTATATTGCTATTGCTGACCATAATAATATTGATGCCTATTTGAGTACAAATATTTTGTCTGAAAATATTGTAATTCCTGCAGTTGAATTTGATTGCTTTTTTAAAAATAATTTAATCCATATTTTGGGATATGGAATTGATATTGATAATGAAGTAATAAAGAAGTTATATGCCAAAAATAAAGCCGGAAGAAAATTTAATTTAGTAAGATTAATGCAGTTAAGAAACCCTATGGAGGTAATAGAATTAATAAAACAAGCTAATGGTATTGCTGTTTTAGCACATCCGGCCTGTATTTGGGCATTTAATTTGGAAGGATTCATTAAAGATTTGATTAACCTTGGACTTGAAGGAGTTGAGGTTTACTATCCTTATAACGGATTAAGAGGTATATTAAAATTTCATTCCAAAGAATCTGTTAAAATGATTGCCGATAAATACGGACTTATAAAAACAGGCGGAACTGATTCTCACGGAACAAAATTAATTTGTTAATCATCTTCCGTTTCTGTTAATTTGTTTATATATTCTTTTACTCCTGCGGATAAAATTAAATTTTCTTCTTTATTAACAAACTCATCAAGAACCGTAATACCTGTTGTTACTTGTCCTGTTTGAATATATAACAGACCAATCATAACGTCGGATAAAGGTGATTTTCTGTTATTTTGATATGAAGTTAATTTTTGAGGAGCTATTCCTAATTTTTTATAATTTTCAGCAAGCTTAAGATAAGAGTCAAAATATAACGGATTAAGTGCTAAAGCTTTTTCAAAACAGTCTTTCGCAAGTTCATTATACCCTATTTTTTCATATGTTGTTCCAAGATTGGTATAGAATGAAGCACTGGCTTGTGATTTTGGATTTAAACTGATTGCTATTTGAAATTCTTTTATTGCCCCGAAGTAATATTTTTCTTCCAGATAAATTAGTCCTTTATTATTATGCCTGTAAGCATTTTTTACGGAATTAATTGTTTCACCGGCAAAACATAAAGGAGTGTATAAAAGAATTATTAATAAAATAAATAAATTTTTTATATTCATAATTTATTTTTAAGAATTATTTTATTTTTTGTCAATAATAATAGTTGGGTTTTGATCTTTATCACGGCCTTTATATCTTGCTCCGCCTAAAGTTAAGATTTTAGTTTTTGCCTGAAGTTCTTTTAATCTTGTTTCTTTAAAGTCGAACTTAAAAACAACATCTTTTCTTCTGTTATTGATATTAACAATTCTGAAGGCATTTGGATATCCTGCCAAAGAAGGACTTGATACATGAAGTATATTTCCTCTTTTTGTTATTTTTGCCATATGATAGTGGCCTGAAAAAATAGCTATAGGCATTTGATATTTTGTTAATACGGCCTTAAATTCTTCATCATTAAGAATTTTATGGTTGGGTGAATCATATGGAGGATATAGCGGAAAATGCAGAAAGATTAGTACTACATCATTCTTTGACTTTGATAATATATTATCAAGCCAGTTAAGTTCTTCTTTCGGTATATTTCCGTTAGAAGAAATACCTTTATTCTTTGCTCCGTCAAGAACTATAACTCTGTATCCTGCTTTGGGTTTGAATGTATAATATAAAGAATTAAATTTATAATTCGGATTTTTTTCTTTTATTATTTCCAGTATCTTTTGCTTAGTTAAATAACCGTCCGTGGTCGTGTCATGATTGCCTAAAGCATAATACCACGGATAATTAAGGGTATTTAATAAATCTGTTAATTGCACTATAGAATCTTTTGTGGGCCTATCTATACCGTCACCTGTTATCATTACAAAATTTATGTTTTTTTCACTGTTAATTTGTGAAATGGCATCTTCCAGTAATGGTTTGGTCTTTGAAAGAAGTTTATAACTTGTATCTTCTCTGACTGTTGAATAGTGTATATCTGATAACTGCACAAATTTTAGAGTCCCTGAAAATGACGGTAAGTCACTTACAAAGAACATTACCACTACTACTGTAAATATAAATAAACAATCTTTTATTAATTTTTTCATATAAATATTATAGCAAATAAAAAAAAATAATTGAAAAAATGTTATAATGTAAATATGAAAAAAGATATAACCATTGAAGATATTACATTTTGTTTGGTATTAGGATTTGTAATAACCATTTTTATTCTATTATTTTTCAGCCCTTTACAGTCAAAAACTGCAGATAATTTATTTAAACAATTCAGGAAATTTAATTCCGCCCAAATTATTGCACCTGAACGTCTTTTTGTTAGTGTCTGGAGAAGCGCTCGTAATGAATATATATACCCTGATATGAATCATCAGGATTGGCAGAAATGGAAGTTAAGATACCTCGGTAAAATTAAAACTTTTGATGACGCTAAAATTGCTATTGATTCTATGTTATTTAGTCTTAATGATCCTTATACAAAATTTCTTACTTCTTCTTCATTTTCAAAACAAAAAAATATACTTGATTCTGAAGTTACTGTTTATATAGAAAAGAATGGTAAGTTAGGAACAAAGGTAATTGAAAAAAAAGATATTCCGATTGATACTATGAATTATGATTTAAAATCTGATGATAAGGCTGTAATCTCTATTATTAATATAATGGGAAAAAAAGCTATTGATGATTTTAAAAAATTAATTGAAAATACTAATGAAAAAAAAGTATTAATAATTGATTTAAGAAATAATTACGGCGGAAAATTATCAAATGCAATTGAGATGGTTAATTTTATGCTTGATGATGAAAAAATAATTGATATAATTCTGCCGGGTAATAAAAAATTAAATTTGTATGCCAATAATGATAACATATTTAAAAATAAAGCCATAATAATATTAATAAATAAAAAAACAGCGTCAGCAGCGGAGCTTTTGGCAGGAAGCCTTAAATATAATCATAATGCGGTTTTAATCGGCGAAAATACTTATGGAAAAAACAGTATTCAAAAAATTATTCCTTTACATAATAAAACGGGGTTAATGATAACCGGAGCTAAATATATATTACCTTCGGATGTTGATATTTCTGATAAAGGCATTGAACCTGATATATATATTGCAGATAAAAAAAATGCCGATGATGAAGTTATGAATAAGGCTTTAAAATTAGCCGATGAGATAGTGAAAAATGAGAAATAAAGTGTTATAATATAAATGCTCTATACGGGTATTTATTTTGTTCCTACATTTTTATTAATCGGGAAAGCAGACTCTGATAACAATGCAGTAGACCTGCCTTGCAGCAGGAAACGGATTTGTTAAGGCACTTACCCACCTGTGGAGCATTCACAGGTAACAAAATCGTACTCGTGTAGGGCTTGTTATTGCAGTATGTTTTTTTTATGAAACTTTTTCGCCTTTTCTTCAAGCAAAATTACTAATTTTATAATATTTTAAATAATCAAATAGGCAATTATATATGGAAGTTCGTAAATTCACTTTGCCGAAACAATAGCAAAGTTTCGTCTGTTTGAGCGAAGCGAGTTACGAAACAATGAGTTGAGGCTAGTGAATTAGAACTGAAATATCAAATTGCCTATTTGATTATTTAAAATATTAATTTAATAAATAATTATTAAAAAATAATTGAATTTAATTGTAAGAAAAATATCTGTCAAAATCTACATCGTCAAAATTGCAAAGAAGCCTGTATACTTCATCATCTTCATCCATTTTTTGAAATTTATATTCATCAAATTTCCATAATTTGGGATTAATCCCGTAAACTCTTATAATCTCTTTGTCTAAAAGTATTTTTAATTTTTTCTTAACTGTTTCAAGGGGCAAATTTAAGGATTTAGAAAGTTCAACCGCAGAAATACCTTCTTCCCTTTGGCATTTCTCCGGAGTCATAAACATAAGCTCTAAGCCTACTTGTTTTAATTCTTTATCCTCGATTGTGTCCATTTACTAACCTGTTCCTTGTTCCTTTATTTTTTCTTATCGGTCTTTTTTTAAAATACTTTAATTATTTTAGTAGAAATATATTTTTTTTTCTTTAATTATTGTAAAATCATAAAGTAAGAGACGGGATAGTATTTATGTCGGAATATAATATTTGTTACAGTTTAGATTCTAAATATGCTGAACAATTGGCTGTTTCAATAACATCCATTATAAAAAATGCGGATGTTAATGACATAGTTAATTTTTATATTCTTGATGGCGGATTAACAAAAACTGATAAATCTGATATTGAATTATTAAAAAATATTAAAAACTTTAATATAGAATACATTTCTATTAACCCTGAAGATTTTAATAATTGTCCGTTATTAAAAGATAAAGATATTAAATATTCCGATTATCATGTTACTTTGCCTACATATTTTAGATTTAAATCAGCAAGTATCTTTAAAAAATTAAATAAAATATTATACCTTGATTGTGATGTTATTGTTAGAAAATCTTTAAAGGAACTGTTTGAAACAGATATTGAGAAATCAGCTGTTTCTATGGTATTGGATGTAGAATCAAAAAAAGAGGCTGTAAGATTAAATCTAAAAAAATATTATAATGCCGGTGTTATGCTTATTAATCTTGATTATTGGCGCAAAAATGACGTGGAAAATCGTTTGTTCAATTATGCCTTTAATAATAAAGATAATATATTATGGCAGGATCAGGATATATTAAATTGTGTTTTGGCTGATGAAATAAAAAAATTAGGTGAAAAATGGAATTATCAATATTTCCTTTATGAAAATATTGATATTAAAAAACTTGCAGATTGTGTAATCCTTCATTTGTCGGGCAGATTTAAACCTTGGCTTATTCATTTTGAACATCCCGTTTATGATGAGTATTATTATTATCTTTCTTTTACGCCTTGGCGCAATAAAATACTTGAGTATAAACAGTTATGTAATGGTAAATTCTTAAAAGATAATATCGGCGGACATGAAACTAATATAATCCCTAATGCTACTAAAGCAGACTTGTATTCAGAAGTTGAAAAAAGTTATAAATATTCAAATAAACTTTTGAATGATTTAAAAGAAAACTTAAAAATTGATACGGATAAAAAAATCCAAAGTGTTTATGAAGAAGTATCAAAGAACTATGAATACATTGATAAGAATATATTAGAAACTAAAGAGATTATAAAAATCGATACGGATAAGAAAATCCAAAGTGTTTATGATGAAGTATCAAAAAATTATGAATACATTGATAAGAATATATTAGAAGCTAAAGAGATTATAAAAATTGATACGGATAAAAAAATTCAAAGTGTTTATGATGAAGTATCAAAGAACTATGAATACATTGATAAGAATATATTAGAAGCTAAAGAGATTATAAAAATCGATACGGATAAGAAAATCCAAAGTGTTTATGATGAAATTTCCAAAAACTATGAATATGCGGATAAAACTGCCGAAAAGCTGGAATACGAAATAGGACAGGATATTAATAATAAGTTAAATTTAATTTATGAAGATTTATCTAAAAATTATAAATATACTGATAAAGCAATATTTGACGCCTCTATTCACGAAAGGAACAAAAGAGATGAAAAAGTTAATGCTTGTTTTGATGAAATTACAAGAAACTATAAATACACGGAAAAATTAATAGAAGATGCTAAAAATTTTTTTGAACAAAAAATAATGGATAAATCAAATGAAATATATAAATACATTAATGTTATTGATGAAGAATTAAAGATAAAATATGAAATTGCAGATAATGATAACAAAGATTCAATTAAAAAAGATTATAACAATCTAATAACAAATGAAGTTAGCGGTTTAAATTATAGAATTGTGAATATTGAAAACCAATCCGAAGAATTTAAAAACGAAATATTAAATAAAAACAGGAATCAAATTAAAGAATTATATACTTACATTAATGAACAATCTATAAAGATTATCAATGAAATGATTGGTAATAATAAAATTAATGAAGAACAGGTTAACAATAAAATTACATCAGTAAATAATTATATAAATTATGTTGAAAATAACTTAAAAAGTTTAGAGCAAAATATTTACAATAAAGCCCGGAATAACGAAATAGATAATTTTGGAAATGAATTTAATAAAAAATTAGATTCTATGGAAACATATTATCAAAATAAAATTAATGAATTAGAAAGTTTGTTTGCGGACAAATTAAATAAGCAGAGAATACATTATGAAGAAAAACTTCTTGAACTGGAAAGAAGATTGGAAAAATTTGATAAAATTTATGAATCAAAAAGCAAGGGGAAAATCTTCCAACTTAAAACAAAGAGTCCCGGAAAAGAGGTAACGGAATGAAAAAACCTCTAATATCAGTAATAATAGTATATAACAATTCACAAGATACTATTGAAAATTGTATTAATAGTATTATTAGTCAAAGCATAAGAAATATAGAAATAATATTAATCAATAACAATTCAAAAGATGAATCTGAAAATATTGTTATAAATCTTGCAAAACAAGATAAAAGGATAATATGTATCAGTCTACCCGTAGAAAATGAATTAACATCTGCAGTTTTAAAAGGTATTGATATAGCTTCAGGGTATTATGTATGTTCTGTTGAAGCTGATAGTGTTTTAGAAGAAAATTACTTAGAAGAAAAATATTCTTCAGTAATTAACTTTGAAAAAGCAGAACTTGCTTTAAAATCTGGTACGCTTTATAAAAAATCTTTTGTTGATAATACTTTAGGTATTAAAGAATTAATTCGGGATTCGATTGTTAAAGAAAATGAAATTATTAAAGATAAGTTAAGTTATTTTGAAAATTATATAAAAGAAGAAATAGATAAATGTTATAAGAATTGTGTTGAAAATTTGGGGAATAGGAATTATGAAATAACTAACCGCTGTGATTCTCTTGAAAAGTATGTTTATTCTCAAGTAGAAAATTATAAAAAAACAAACGATGGTTTAAAAGCAGAGATATATAAATATATGGAAGAAACTAAATCTGCATATAATAATCAAGTTTCACAGATTTATGATTATATAAATTCAGAGATAAATCAAAAAGGCTGTGAATTAAATAAAATTTATGATGAAATAAATACAAATTACAAATACACTGAAAAAATAACACAGGAAGCCAAAACAGAATCGGCACAATTAATAGCAGATGAAATAAAAGCATTAAATAAACAAATGGAAGATTTTAAAGAAGAAGTAATGCTTAAATATGAAGCTCTTAGTACTTATACTGATGTGGCACTTGAGAGTTTTGAAAATAAAATAAATATTATAAAATCTAATATTCAAGCCAATAGTATTAAATCTGATTTTGATTTTGAGGAATCTTTAAATGTTAAAGAACTTGAAGTTTTAATGAAAAAAAACTTAGAAAAAATATATAAACAGATGGATGAAAATAATTCTAAATTTTATCAAGAACTAACAAATATGTATAAGGAAGTAAATCAAAAGTTTATAGCTAAGAAGTAAAAATTAAAGGAAATAAATGCCAAAAGTATCTGTAATAATACCATTTAATAATGTCGAACCATATATAAAACAATGTATGGATAGTGTGTTAAGTCAAACATTAGAAGATATTGAGGTAATTTGTATAAATGATGCTTCCTCAGATAACTCTTGTAAAATTGTGGAAGAATATATCAAAAGAGATAACAGAATAAAATTAATAAATATTAATGAACGTCATGGACAGGGCTATGCAAGAAATAGAGGTATTGAAATAGCACAAGGTGAATATATAGGATTTGTTGACTCTGATGATTATATTGAACCTGAGATGTATGAAAAACTATATAATTCTGCAAAGAAAAATAAAACTGATATTACTATTTGTCAAGCCAGAGAATATGATGACATAAATGAAAAATTTATTTTCTCTGATTATTATTCTTTATCGGCGTTAGAGTATATTGGAGATAAGGTCTTTTGTGCAAGTGATATAAAGCAGGAACTTTTAAATATAAATGTTGTTTTATGGAATAAAATTTATAAAAGAAAATATTTGATAAATTCCGGAGAAACTTTCCCGGAAGGTTTTATATATGAAGATATGCCGTTTTTCTTCGGTACACTTTTAAAAGCCAAAAGAATTCAAATCGTTTGGGAAAATTTTTATATTTACAGAATAAATCGTAAAAATTCTACCATGCTTCAATTTAATAAGAAAATATTAGATAGAATTCCTATGGTATCTTTAACTTATGAAAAATTAAAAGAACAGGAATTTTTGCAAGATTCTCTTGATAAAATAAAAGCATGGATAATCAATGATTTATTTCATCGTTATACTTTATTACAGGAGAATTTCAGAAAAGAATTTTTCTTTCAAATGAAAAAACTGTTTAAACAGCTTGATATAAAGAATTTAGATAATCCATTTTGGAAAACAGTTTATCACTTTGAAGGATATTTATTAGTTATTAATAATAGTTTTGATGATTTTAACTTAAAAGTTTTTACTAAGTATTTGGATATTCATAAAGTTGAGGACAGAATAAAAAATTCTGTACCTGATAGAGATGAAATAGATAAAAAAATATCTGATATATATTCTGATATAGGTAAAAATTATGAATATACAAACGAACTTGCCGAAAAATCAAATTATAACATTGAAGTAAAAGCAA
>CANROV010000008.1 GCA_947632315.1 Candidatus Gastranaerophilales bacterium | reverse complement strand
AATAACATCATCTATCGGGCGGTATAATATATTTCTGCCGAATGCCGCAGGATATGCGCAAAATGAACAATGATGAGGACAGCCTCTTATTATTTCCATAGTATTATATGTTACGTATGAATTTTTCTTTAATAAATCACGTCTTGGCAGAGGTCTGTTTGCTATAGACGTACTTTCATAATCGGAATATTCGTTTTTTAAACACCCGTTTTTATAATCTAATAGTGCTTGAGGAAATGTATAATCCCCCAATCCCGTAAATAAGACATCACAATGCTGTCTTGCTTCTTCAGGTCTTAAAGAAGGATGAACCCCGCCTAAAAATACTTTTATTCCTTTTTTTCTGTAATAATCAGCCCACGCATAAGCCCTTGAGGCAGTACCGGTTATGGCTGTTATTGATATAATATCGGCTTCAATATCTAAAGGGATTTTCTCAACCGTTTCATCATAAAATTTAACCTCCGCATTAAGTTCGTTTGGAATGAGTGAAGCAAGCGTAGGAACTGTCATGGGGGCATAATGCAGTGCTTTCCCGAAGCTTCCGTTATATCTGTGCATAGCACCTGCAGGTGATATAAAAACTATTTTCATTTTGAAAGTTCTCCCATAAAATCCCAATCAATACAATTTGAAAAAATTTTAGGTTTAATATCGCCTATCTTCTGACCACGACTTTGACATATTTCAGTATAACGCATTATTCCGTTTTTTACCTTAATAATTCTAAAATGTTTCAATTGATTTAGTGTTCTTGCGTATTTATAATGAAAATTCATTAATAATTTTTCTTCTATTTTTTCTTCAATTTCTTTTAAATTAATTGATTTATCCGTTTGAAGATAAAGAACATAAAAGAAATCTTTTCCGCTATTATAAGGAGCAAACATACAAAAATCGGATATACTGTCAAGCTTAAGAGATTTTATTATATCGGATACAAATATTTCATTAAGTTTTTCTCCGAAATAATCAGAAATGTTATTTCCTCTGGATATAAATTTTAAAAGCGGACAATCGTTATAAAAATCATATACGTTAATAATATCATTTGTATTATATCTGTACAAACCGCCTTGAGTTGTTACAATTACCGTATAATTTTCCCCTTTTTCAAGTTCATGAAGTAATTTTATCTGATGTGTTTTGGTATCTGCAAATTCAAAGAAATGAGAAGTTACACAAGGCATTTTACCAATATTTTCAATGGGTATTGAGGTTATCGCCTCTGTTGATAAAAGCCCTTTACCCTGTAATTTTACGTCAGGGAATAAGTCTTTTAATTTATCAAAGTATATTTTTGAATTACCGTCATCCCAAGCACTTATAATTTTTAAATTTTTCCATATATTTTGCGGTTTTTGTTTTAATTTTTCAACAAAAAGCAGCAATAATGCAGGACTCCATACAGAAATAAGCCCGATATTATTTACTTTTGAAAGAAATTCTGCACTTGTTGAAATAAAGTCATTATTATTATTTAAAACGGGCGGAATTGTTAAATTCTTTCCGATAACTTGAGAGAACTCATTTTCAAGATAATCAATATCATTTTCAAATCCGATTTTTATTTTTGATTTAATCTTATCTTGATTAATATTAGGAGATATAGACCAATACATGGGAAGATTAATAATATCGGGATAATTTAAGAACAAATCGCTTAACCAAGGTTTTATTCCGTTGTTAAATGCTTTTTTAAGGTTTTTTGTATACGGGATAAGCTTTAAATTACCGCTTGAACCGCCTGTTGGTTCAAGTAAAATTACATCATCCGAAGTCAAAATATTTTTTTCGCCATGCATAATTTCATTTATATAGGGGCAGTAATCTTCATAATCTGTTATAGGTACTTCATTTTGATAATGCAAAATACTTGAAATCTTTTCAAATTTATATTTTTTACCGTATTTTGTATCGGAATTATTATTCAATATTGTTTTTAAAATGTCTGATTGAACTTTATCCATACTATTTATGGCGGATAAGAATTCTTTTCTTGTATTTTCAAACAGCAGTTTATATTCCGAGAACACGTCTGCCCGCCTTATTCAAATTATCTTCACAAAGCTCGGTTATACAAACAAGCTCATTACCTTTGTAATAAAAAGGATTTTTACGTGCAAAAAATTCTATATTCTTATCCGTCAATTTTTCTTCGGGAATTTTTGAATATTCTTCTTTCAAATAATCCTTTGCCCTGTTCATTATAATAATACCTGTTTGTTTATCATAGTTTAAAGAGTAGAAATTTTCGCCGAAAAAATCAATAATTTTTTGTTCAAAATCAGGAGTATTTTTATCATATCGGGGATAGAATTCTTTATAAAATGCGGATAAATATTTATATGTTTTATACCCTTTTGACATTAACAGCCAATATAGTTTTTCGCTGAATCCTTTTTTCAAATTAAGTGCATTTTTTATCCAAATCTGCATTAAATCATTATTTGACCAGTAATCTTTATGAATAATTGTATCACCTGAAAAAAGTAATTTTATTTTTATGTTTTCTATTAAAGCGTCATACAATACTATTGTTGTAAAGCCTTTTATTTGATTATTGCTGTCTTTTAGTATTATTACCTGACTCTTTTTTTCTAAATCCGAAATAAAATTATTTCTTTTTAAATTTTCATAATACATAGACATTAATTCGTACATAGAATTAATATCATTTTGAGTTATTTCATTTAAAAGATACACTCTACCTTTCAGCACTGTTATTCCTTTCTAAATACCTCTTTAAGCCAAAGAGCATACCCTGTTTTTTATAAACCTCTTTTCTGAATAACGGGTTATAAATCCAATATGTAATAAACCTATGAAATGAAGCCAAGTTTGTATGAGGTTCAAACATACGGTATAACAAAGATGAAGGCTTATTAAATTCGTTCCTGCAATAAAAACCTGCCTCCGTAAGTTCATCAGGAGTCATATTTTTAGGAATAAAAGCTGCATTATTAAATCTGTATGAATCATCAAGCCACCATTTACCGCCGTATAACAGTCTGTTTTCTTCTTTGAGCTGATTATATAAAGGCGTATTAGGATAAGGCATTAAAATATTAAATGCCGCAAAAGTAAATTTATTCTGAATAGAAAAATCACAAGTCGCTTTTATGCTTTCAACCGTATCTGTATCATGCCCGATTGTAAAAGCAGCCCAGGTTTGAAGCCCCCAATATCTTAATCTTTCTATTTCCCACTCAAATTTATGAAATCCGTTTAACTTATTAACCCGTTTCCCCATATAATCAAGACTTGCTTCATTAATGGATTCAAATCCCATAACAAATCCCATACCGCCAGATTTAACAATAAGCTCCATTAATTCATCATCATAGAGCATATCAATACTGCCTTGGCTGACCCAATAAACTTTTAATGGGATTAAAGCCCTTAGAAGCTCTTTTGCTTTCTCTTTATTAGCTACAAAATTATCATCGACAAAAAATAAAAACTTTCTGTTTTGAAATTCTATTTCTTTTATAACCTCATCAACACTTCTTGTATAATGGTGCCTGTCAAAATACCTGCTTACGGCACAATAGTTGCAGTTATGAACACAGCCTCTTGAAAACTGTATTAAAGAAATAGGGAGATAACCTTTACCCTTAAATAAATCCCGTCTTGGGAAAACTCCTTTTTGCGGGGGAACGGCAACACCGCCTTCGTATACTCTTTGAAGATTATTATTTTTAAAATCTTCTATAACTTTCTCAATAATATTTTCGGCGTCACCCAGCAGAACACAATCACAATATTCAAGCACTTCTTCAGGAATTAATCTTGCGTGCATTCCGCCCATTATAACCGTAACATTTCGTTTCCTAAATTCTTCCGCTATTTCATAAGCCCTTTTTGCCGTATAAGTCTCAACGGTTATCATAGCTATATCAAACGGCTTATCATATTGAATTTTTTCCATTCTGTCATCATAAAGCGAAATTTCCGCATAACTTGTCAGAAGTCCTGCCAAAACACCAAGCGGTAATGGCTCCATTCTTCCTTCATCCACATATAATGAATGAAGCTTCGTTCCGATTGTAGGTTTTATTAATGCTATTTTTAAATCGCTACTCACCGCCTAATTGCTTCCCCTGTTTTGTCTTTATCTCCGATTTTGATATTAAATTAGCACATAAAAATAATATAAAATTAGTAAAACTATTGCAATTTGATTTGAAATTTAATAACCTTTTAAAAATATTTTTGTAAGAATTAAATTCATATCTGGCATTTTTACAGCTCTGCATTAATTCTTCTTCGCTCATTCTTTTAGGCTTTAACATAGCATCGCCATATCTGTAATTATCATCAAGCCACCATTTATTATGTATAAGCCTGTTTTCCTCTTTTAATCTTTCATACAATTTGGTTCCCGGCATTGGCATTAGGGGATTAAAATTTGCAATAGCAAATTTATTTTCAAGCGCAAAGTTCATTAAAGTCTTTGCCGTATCTTTTGTATCATTATCATAACCTATAACAAATGTAGCATAAATCATTATCCCCGCATTATAAATATTTTGAATAACCGTTTTATAATCATTATACTTAATGTTTGCCCCTTTTCCCATTTGTTTTAAATTATCAATATTAAGCGATTCAAACCCGATTAAAACAAGAAAACAACCTGCTTTTTTCATAAGTTTAAGCATAATGGGATTTTTAGCCACGTCAATACTTATCTGGCACGCCCATTTCTTTTTTAAAGGAATTAAACTTTCAAAAAGTTTTTGTGCTTCCGCTTCATTAGAAAATAAATTATCATCTATAAAAAATATTATATTTTCTTTTATCTCTTTTAACTCATTAAGAATATCATCAACAGGCTTTGTTCGTATTGAGTTTTTAAAGAATGCATGAACACTGCAAAATTCACAAGCAAATTTACATCCTCTCGAAAACTGTACAAGCCCTATTTTATTATATTTCTTGCTCTTAAAAACAGAATAATCATATTTGATTGAAGATAAATCCGCTAATTTATCCGATTGATATATTCTATTTAAATTTCCGTTTTGTAAATCATCTAAAACCTTAGCCCAAACCTGTTCAATTTCCCCGATTATAACAGAATTACAATAATCTAATGCTTCATTAGGACATGCACTCGGATGAAAACCGCCCATAATAACTTTTTTACCCTGTGAAATGTATTTTTTTGACAGTTGATAAGCCCTTTTTGCACTAAATGTTTCAACACTTAAAGCTATAACATCAACATCTAAAATATCAGGAATTTTTTCAATCCGCTCATCGTAAAAAACGATATCAACATTATCAGGAGTTAACGATTTTACAATAGCAAAAACTAACGGATACATTGTATCTTTTGACTGCTTGCCAAACATACTCGGTCGAATAAATGCTATCTTCATTCATTATTCTCCTTTGTATATTTACAAATTCCCCAATATCCGTTTATTTTTTTTGAAATACACGCATATATTAATGTTGGTACAAAAATTGATACTAAATGCATTAATATGATAAGTACGTAAAAGAACCCGTTCTCAGGTAAAATTATTAAACATTCCAAAAGTTTTATATAAAAACAATAGATAAAACCAAAGCAGTAAAAATAAATAGGAGCATATTCAAAAACAATTTCATGTGCAGATTTATTCTCAAAAGCACTTTTATTATTTACAACAATAAACCCGCATTTAACTGCATAAATATCATAAATTACATTCCAAAAAGCAATAAACGCTCCGCCTAACAGAGAAATTATAACAGCATTAACTCCTCCGTCCCAAACAGGTGAAACTTTATATATCAAATATCCGAAAATGCTTGTAACTGAACCTAATACAAATCCGTGGTATATTCTAAATTTACCAATCATAAATTTCTTATTGTTAAACTCCCACAAATTTGTAACATTAGTACCGACAGCAGGAACTATATATGCCGTTATAACAGGTAAAGATAACATTAAAACCGTATATTTAATACTTAAAAGTGATTTATACCATATACAAACCGCAATCGGCAATAATATAAGTACGGCTATATACTGATATATACTGTAAAATCTTTTACTCACTTCAAACTACTCAATTTATAACAATTACAATTATACACTTTTTTCATTTTACGGAAAAGAAAATTTTAAATTTGCCACTCCATAATTTCGCACAGTTTCACATACAGGCTCAATCATCCTCACTTCGGTGCAGTGTTTTGCTTTGTAACGTTCTCTTTATTGCAAAATTTTCTCAGACACCTTCTATAATATTTTTTAAAGATTGTACTAATGAAGCCTCATCACTATCACTATTTTGAATTTCCTTTTTTAAATCAGAATACATTAAATTAATAGTTCTGAAATGGATTTCATAAGGGTTTAATTCTGAATTTAATTTGTCTTTTATATCGGGATATTGTCCTTTTTTATATAACGGATATAGCAATATCGCTCTTTTAATATTTTTTTCCGAATTATCATGAATCAAACTGTATGAAGTAACTTGAAATATATCGTTATTGCTTACATCACAAAATTTTTCAAATTTTTTATATTTTGTATCAATAATAATTTCATCTTTTATCATAATATCAACATAAGTATTTTTGTTTGACAGTTGCAATAATGATTTTTTATTTTGACTTTTCGGATTATATTCAGGTAATTTCCTTTTAATTAATTGATAAACAAATTCTTCAAAAAGTTTATTCATATCCCAAAGGAAAGTAATATTTTCAAACTTATTTTTTGATAAATCCACACTTGAATTGCTGATAAACATTTTTGCCAGTTTAAAAGGTTTTTCAAACATCTGCTGATTTCTGGTAAGCTTTATTTTTTCACATTTATAAGTATCAAAACGAATCAACTTTATATCATAAAAGTAATCAATAATAAGTTTTAATTTACTTTTGTTTTTACTGTCATTAGAAATATTATAAAGACAATTCGCAACATAATACAATAATTGATTTAAAATACAATCCTCGCTAAATTCATCATATTCACAATAAAATTTTGCCTGATTTGTGCAATTATATTTAATATTTTCGGTGAATTTTAACTTACCCTTTAAGTAATTAAGATTTTCTTCTTCTCTTATATAATTTTTTGGCGTTAATCTCTTTAAAGAATCAAAAAGAGAATTGGCATATTCCCGAATCAAAACTTCTAAAAAAGGATTGGAAGTTTGAGATAATTTAGCACTGTCTGAGGTTTTTATGTCTAAATTTTTAGTATATGAAAGCATAAAAATAAGATTATTCCATATCTCAGATTCATTATCATTCTCAGATATCAGTTTTGGCAGAATTTCAAGCTGTATATTCTTATACTTTATAACACCAACAAAGGACTTAGCTTTAATTGAAGATGGTGTAACTTTTATCGCTGAAGAATAATTAATTTTATTAATGTATTTTTCAATTTTTTCCAAATCTTCTTTTGAAAGCTTATTTGCACAGTCGCAAAGATTTTTATTAATTTCCTCAAGTTTTTTTTGTTCGTACTCTTTAAGTATTATTTGTTTTTTCATTTTTTAACCCGGTTCATTTTCTTGGTCTTCATTATTTGATTGTACCGATTGTTGTTTTTCTGTATTTATAAGTTTTGCATTTTTTAATGCTTCTATAAAATTAACCTCATTTTGTTTTGAAAAATCAAAATAATAATCACTATCACACGGATTTTCACTTACAGCAAAAAAGGTATTATTTATAGAAATTTGTTCAATAAACGATTTTATTTCTTCATTTTTTTCTCGAGCTGTACCTAAAATAGCTTGGAGCTTTTCCCAATCATTATAAAAGTATTCATTTAATAACGGAATTACGGAATCAAACCAAACAGCCTTTAATTCATCAATGTTTATTTTTTTCGAATCTTTAAACTTAATGAAATAACTGTGTCCAATTTGATGATCCCGATCTAAAAGCGCACAAATTCTTTTATTTAAAGTACTAAGCAAATCACTTAAATTTATATTTCCAAGTGTTTCTTCTTTTTTATCTTCTTTTATTTGAATCAATTCTTTATCATCAGAAAATAATTTAGAATCAGGCATCATTTCAATAAATTTAAACCTTCTGCGAAGTGCTATATCAATTGATGCTATCGAACGGTCGGAAGTGTTCATTGTTCCGATTATATATAAATTCTGCGGTACACCAAAATCTTCCTGCTGTGAATAAGGCAAAGTAACTCTTAATTCATTTTCCCTGCCAAGTCTCTTATCTTCTTCAATTAAAGTAATTAATTCACCAAAAATTTTAGAAATGTTTCCTCTGTTTATTTCGTCAATAATAAGAACTTTTTTAAGAAATTCTATGCCTAATTCTTCTTTTATATATTTACAAAGCCTGTAAACTTGAGGTTCTAAACCATTTCCAATTCCTAAATCTTTATATATTTCTTTCCTTTTCTTTTCATCATTAATATCACGGCTTATAGATTGTTTAAATTTTTCAATTTTTACTGAATTGGAAGAGTTCTCTTTTGTATTGGTTCTTGTAATTTTAAGTGAATCATCACACTTTATAACTTTAAATTTACCGCCTTGTTCAAGTTCAAATTCAGGAAGGTCGTTATTATTAAATTTTTCCTTAAATTTTTCAAAGGTTTTATCCCAATCTGCTAATTCAATTTTGTTGTCGCACATTCTTTTAAATATGCCGTCTTTACCTTGATAGTTGATTGTTTTTTCAGCATTCTCCCAATTTTTACCGCTTTGAACAACAGGCTTTATACCTTCAACAAATTCTTCATAAGAATATGATTGATGAAACGTGACAAATTCTATTCGACCTTCTTTTTTTAATTTATCAAATGCAATTTTTAACTCTTTATAATTCTTATCACCATCTTCATATTGCATATATAAATTTTCATCTAAAATTTTTATGGCTTCAATAATTGTATTATACGTTTTTCCTGTTCCGGGAGGCCCGTATAATATCCGGTTTAAAGCAGAAGCATTCAAATTACCTACGTTATTATTTCCTTCTACCTCTTTAATTGTAAATCCCAACTTTTTAAATACTTCTTTTAATCCCGCTGATTTTGATTCATAACAATAATTTTTACCTTTCTTTGGCTGAATATTATTCATTCTTAAATATGCTTCCCACACCCTTTTGACAGGATATTGTCCGCTTCCCGATTCTAAATAATAACCCCTATAACCTTTACAATCCCACTCTATTTCAGGATGCTTATCAATATAATCTATTGCCTTTTCTATGTCTTGTTTGTTAAATTTATGCTTATCGTATGTGCCTGTTTCCATATTGTCTCCTATTATTAATTTTTAGCTGAAAATATAATATTATTACTTTCTTATTCCTCTTGTTTTTTTAATACCTGTTTCAGTATCTCAACATATTCTTTTTTTAAAACGTTTGGAGCAAGAATCTTAACATCCTCTCCCCATTTAAACAAGTGCCACATAATTTCTTTATCACCTGACGCTTTAAATTTTACGGTTACCGAACCATCTTCATTCCGCTTTAGCTTTTGTGTTGAATGAAAATGATAGTTTAAAACATCTTCAGCAACATTTTTAGAAAATAGCAATTTAACATCAAAACACTCACCTTGATACACTCCAAAAGATTTTTTTGAAAATTCATCAAGATTGAAATCACCTTTATCAAATACTTTATCGGTCATATTAACCTCTGAAAATTTATGAAGCAAATAACAATAAGGATTTGTTCCTTTCTCTTCCTCGACCCCTATTAAATATATTTTTTCACCGTAAATTAATCCGTAAGGAGATAGAACTTTATTCTTTCCGTTATATTTTGCCTTGATTTTTTTGTTCGATTTCATTGAACTACGTACCGTTTCCAACAGTTTCAAATCTATTTTATACTTCGGAACCTGTTTTACAGCATACCCCTCAGTTTCCAGAAGAATTTCAAGTGCATTGTCAAGTTTTGTACTGTATTTCCGCCCTAACGCTTTGATTTTATTAATGGTTTGTTCTAAAATTTTTTGTTTATCTTCAAAACCGTTTTCCTCTTGATATTTCTTCATTTTCTCAAGATTAGCAATTTCATCAGGAGTAAAGCTTATAATTTCGTTTAAATAACCGCCGTTAAATCCCCAAAACTTCTCTCTTGACCTTGGATTTTCTATTTCCGTAATCTGCGGACATATATTTAATATACTGTCACGCATTCTCTCTGCCGTTCGTCTTGAAACATTAAAGTTTTGCATTATATCATTTATTGAAATACCTAAAGGCTTTGCCTGCATAAGAATTAATAGTTCGAGTATGTCACTGGTTCTTGAGTATCTCGGTTTATCTTCCATATTCATTTCCCTATAATAAAAAAATACTACGTCACATAAGGACATAGTAATTATACCATTCGGAAGAATTTGAGAGTGATTTATTAAGAGATTTTTATAATAGTATTTTAATGTTTTTATATGACAAAAATGGTCGCAGATAAAAAATAATTATTTATGTCCTTATCTGACATATTTTAATTATATAATTCAAACAAAGGAGAAAATTATGTCGGATTTACTTGCTACAAATCATAGAATAATTAAATTTTTTGGAATTAAAATTATTGATATTTGGGATGATTATTATGAAAAAAAACCTGAAAGCGACGATTTAATTATTCGTGAAATTAATATTAAAAATATAGAAAGTGATAATTAAAAATACATATAAACGACCGAAATTGACATAGACAACTTTTATACTTTAATTACAGGAGGTAAAACTATGAACAATTTCGGCAAAGAACTTTTTAAGAATAAAGAAGAAAATATTTTTTCAACAGGATTTGTTGAAATAGATGAATATATTAAAGGGATAGAAAAAGGAAGCATAATAACAATAGGCGGACGCCCTGCCATGGGTAAAACCTCGTTTGCAATTTCAGTTTTAATACATTTACTTGAGAAACAAAAGAAAATTTTGTTTTTTTCTCCCGTATTAACAAATAATTTGTTAAAAAAACGAATGTTAATGATAAAAACAGGATTAAACAGCCACGACTGGGATTTAACTTTAAAATATAATCAAAAAAAAATAAAAGAAGCATTGGATTTTTATAACTCAAAAGAGCTTTTTATATATGATAAACCCAATTTAAATATTAATGACATAGAAACCGAAATAAATAACGAAAATCCGGACATAGTATTTATAGACTATATTCAGCTTCTTGAAATGCCGAAAGCTCCTAATTATACTGATTCAATTAATCTTGCAGTAAAAGAACTGAAACGGATAGCTTATGAAACCGGCATTATATTTGTAATATTAACTCAGCTAAACAGAGCTTTGGAATATAGAAACGATAAACGACCTATGCTGTCTGATATAAGAAATTCAAGTCTTTTAGAAGAGTTGTCAAATCTTATATTGATGATTTACCGAGATGAATATTACAACACCTGCGATGAAACATCTAAACACAATGCGGAAATAATTATTGAAAAAAATGAATTCGGATACTGCACCAACATCTCTTTGAAATTTGAAAACGGTATTTTTTTAACATATTGTAAGGAGTAATTATGAGTTTGTTATATATAGATAATAACCTCTATTACAACGTTTTTCACAGTAAAAACAGAATAATATATTCCCCTTGCAGCAGATTAAAAGTTCTGCAAAAAGAAATTTTACAGCTTATAAAACTTAAATATAAAATACAGCTAAATATTAAAAAAGCCTCAATAGTGCATTGTAATCAAAAATGGCTTTTAAAGACTGATATAGAAAATTTTTATGAATCTTTTTCATCAATCCAAATAAAAAAAGCTCTTGATGATTTTTATTGTAATATCCTTTTCCCGCAATATATAACCAAAAACGACCTTTATAAAATATGCACAATAAATGATAAACTGCCTACAGGTGCTATTACATCAGCTCATATAGCAAATTACGCATTTTCGCAAACACAAATTGATGATAAGTTATTAGATTTTTGCAGAAAAAATCAAATAAATTATTCACGCTACATGGATGATATGTTTTTTTCCTCTGATTCTAAACAAAAATTAATCCTTGCAGAAAAACTTGTGATTAAATTATTGAGCGAGAACGGATTTTTTATTAATAAAGAAAAAACAAAGTATATCAGTGATAATAAAAAACAGGAAGTTTTGGGATTAATTGTAAATAATGCTCATGCTCCCGTTATATCTAAAAATAATAAACGTAAATACCGTTCTTTAATTTTTAATTACTTAAAATCAGTCTTTTTAGAAGAAAAATTAGGAATAGGAACACTGTTCCTTAAAAAAACAGGTTATGAAGAAATTATCGGATATATATCATATTTTAAATCATCCGATTATGCATTTTATTTAAAAATGCAAAAATATATATTAACAAAAATAATAAGCTTTAGAATAAGCGATAATCCTGAAATAAAAAGATTAAAAAAAATTTTAAAATAACAAAATACAGCCAAATTAAGGCTGTATTTGTTTTAAAAAATCATTGCGAAGCAAAGCGAGCAATAAACTTCTTTATTCTATTTTCCGTGGTCTTAGCGAATCACTGACCATTATTATTATAATCTTTGTATATGTCATATTAGGACAGATTAATTTGTCCGAATAAATTTTCACTATTCTTAAAGTTAATAGTAACTTCCGACCTTTTTGCCATATCTGTCATACTCTGTTACTCTGCCCGATGAATCTTTCCTGAAAGAACCTGTCTTTTGACCGTATTTATCATAAGATGTAGTTACACCGTTTGAATTTGTCCTGTACGTACCTACCTTTTGCCCGTATTTATCATATTGAGTGGTAGTTGAGCCGTTTGTTCTATAGCTCCCGGTTTTTACCCCGTATTTGTCATAAGAATTATATCCTGACGATGTCTGACGATAAGACCCGGTTTTTGCTCCATATCGGTCATATTGATTTATTGTATTTCCATAAGTTCTGAAAGAACCTGTTTTCTGCCCGTATTGGTCATAAGAATTTGTATTGCAATAACCAAAACCTGCAGTAAAAAATAAAATAAGAATAATTAATGAAAATTTAATCATATCTCACGCCCAAAATTATTATAACATGTATCATAATATTTCAGATATAATATTAAAATAAGTTTAATTATGGAGTTCTTAATTTATGAAAACAGAAAAAGAAAAAATGCTTGACGGTGAATTATACGACGCAAATTATGACAAAAGTTTAATAGAAGAAAGAACAAAATGTAAAACTTTGTGCTTTAAATATAATAATCTCTCCCCTGAAAAAATTATTGAACGAAATGAATTAATAAAAAAAATAATAGGGAAAACAAAGAAGAAATTTTTAATAGAACAGCCTTTTATGTGTGATTATGGCTATAATATAGAGCTTGGTGAAAATTTTTATTCCAATCATAATCTAATAATTTTAGATTGTGCAAAAGTAACCTTTGGAGATAATGTTTTTATAGCACCAAATTGCGGATTTTATGCGGCAGGTCATCCTTTGGATTATAAAACCAGAAATAAAGGACTTGAGTGGGCTAAACCCATAAAAGTCGGAAATAACGTCTGGATTGGCGGTAATGTAGTTGTATTGGGCGGAGTAACTATAGGAAATAATGTTGTAATTGGAGCAGGCTCCGTTGTTACAAAAGATATCCCTGATAATTCTCTTGCCTATGGAGTTCCTGCAAAAAAATTAAAGAATTATAATTATATAATATTATCATATACTACTTTGTTCTAATTTCATTTTTAAATTTTTCCAATTTTTACATTTGGATTCCAATAAATTATAAAAATCTCTTTTATGTGAAAAATACAAACTATGACATAATTCGTGGTAAATAACATAATCAATACAGTCTTTATTTGTTTTTATAGTCTCAATATTCATAGTTATTGTATTGCTATTTTGGTTATAACTACCCCATCGTTTTGTTAATTTACGAATTTTCAAAGATGGTTTAACTATATTATAAGGAATAAATTGCTGGAAGCATTTATCTAACTCTTTTTCATACGTAGATAGTGCTTTATCCTTATACCATTTATTTATTAATTTTGCCGGAGTTTTTAAATTGTATTCAACAATAAGATATCCCTTTATTAATTTAACAGAATCTATATCAGATTTAATTACTTTTAATAGATACTGTTTTCCTAAATACCTAAAACATTCACCGCTAACATACTTCTTTTTATCAGGCTTTTTGTAATTATCAACGAAGTAACGTTTTTGTTTTGTAATCCATTTTGCCTTATTTTTGACTTTTTTTATAATGTCTTGTTTGTTTTTATTTTGCGGAGCTTTAACTTTAATCTTAGTAGTAGGCAAAACTTCTATAGATAAAGTTTTTCTATCTTCTTGCAATAATTCAAACTCAATTATTTCTTTTCCGTATTCAATTTTTTCAGTTGTAGCAATCATTTTGCATACCTTCTCTTAGCAATTTTCATTGATTCATCAATTATAAAATCTATATCATCAAATGTAATGTCAATCTTATTTGTGTCTTTAAACTCAAATAAAATATCTTCAATATCATTGATAATTTTATTTTGTAAATCAGTATTTTTTATCCAATCAACATACTGATTATCCAAAATAATCTTATCTATTTTGAGTGCAAGTTCTGCAGCAGAATCTTTTGATGCATTATATTCTTTTATTTTTTCATAAACCACTCCATAAAAGGCTTTTGCAACTTCGTTATTCAAAATAGAAATCGGAATATCATCACCGGTTCTTGTTCTAGCCATTGTTAATATTTCAGTCACTCTGCCTAAATAAGCATTATCATTTTTAAGCCTTTCTGCTTCGTCCATTATTTGTTTTGAATATTTAGCAATAGCTTCCTTTAAAAGTTCAGATAACTTTTTATAAAAAATCGGGTCATCGTCCCATTTTTCGGATATCGTACGAGAAATTCTATAAGCTATTGTATCTGCTTTTGAACGAGTACTTTGCTTCTTTTCTACTTCTGCTTTAAATTTTTCTGTATCAAAAATATCGACAGGCTCTGTTACTTGTATTATTTCATCCGAAGTAACGTAAGTATCTATCAATTTTTGAATTTTTGCTTCATATTCTTTTCTGTCAATAGATTCTGCGTAGCGAGATTTCAAAGAAACTCGTAAGTTTAAGAAAAATTTTAAGTCATTTTTATATGTGTTAATTTTCTTTTCAGGGGTTTCCTCCAAAAACTTGAAATTACCCAAAGCAAGTTGTAAGACTTTTGAATATTGACTTAATTTATCATAGAACTTATCTCTGTCATCTTCATATTTTAAATGCTGTTCATATGCTTCAATATCGTATTTGTTTATACCGTTAAATATTTCCCACAAATCAGAATGCAGTTGCGGTAATTTTTTAATTTCTTCTTGGGCAGATACAAGTGCATCTTGAATATCTTCTTCATCAAAATCGCCGATGTTGCTGTAAGTTAAAAGTGCTTCATCTAACTCAGTTAAAAGTCCATAATAGTCTATTATTTCACCATAATCTTTTCCTTCTTCAAGACGATTTACTCTTGCAATAGCCTGCAAAAGCCCATGTTCTTTTAATGAACGAGCAATATACAGAACTGAATTTTTAGGAGCATCAAAACCTGTTAACAATTTATCAACTACAATTAATATCTCAGGCTCCGGGGCGTTTTTAAACTGATTAATAATTTGAGCATTATATTCTGATTCGTTTCCAAATCTGCCCATCATTCGCTTCCAAAATTGATTTACTTCACTTGAAGTTTCTTCATAAATATCATCGTTCCCTTCTCTTGTATCAGGTGCTGAAATAACGACTTCTGAAGTTATCATACTAAGTTCGTCTAAATATTTTTTGTATTTTAGAGCAATTGCTTTTGATGGTGCGGTTAATTGTCCTTTGAAACCTGTTCCTTTATACTTGTGCTCAAAATGCTGACTTATATCAAGTGCAACATTCGCAATTTTTTGTTCAGCCTCATTTAAAATTCTTCTTGTACTGAATTTCTTCTTTAAATCGGCTTTTTGGTTGTCTGTCAAATCCCTTGATATAATATCAAAGTATTTATCAATGCTGTTTTGGGTAACATTTTGAACAGCCAATCTGCTTTCATAATACAAAGGCAATACGGCTTTATCTTCTACTGCTTGGTTAATTGTATAAGGAGTACCAATTATCCCGCCAAATTTAACAGCAGTACTTTTTTCTTTCTTCATCAATGGAGTACCTGTAAAACCTATATAACAAGCATTAGGAAAAACTTTCTGCATAAGGGCATTTGCACTTCCATATTGACTGCGATGGCTTTCATCAACAAGAACAAACACGTTCTTGGAATTATCAATAACTTTTTTCTTACGTAATGCTGCTTGGAATTTATTAATAACAGTAGTAATTATTGTTTCTTTGTTACCTGCGATGATATTTCCTAAATCTTCTCCGCTTGTAGCTTTTTTTACAACTTTACCGCATGATTTAAATGTATCTGAAATTTGTTTATCAAGATCTATTCTATCAGTTACAATAATAACTTTAGGATTAACAATTTCGGGTTCCAATGATATTGCTTTTGCAAGCATAACCATAGTGAGAGATTTTCCGCTACCTTGTGTATGCCAAATTACACCTCCTTGTCTATGGTCATCTCTTATAATTTTTATTCTTTCTAACGTATCTTGAACAGCAAAATACTGCTGATAACGAGCGATTTTCTTAATACCGGCATCAAATACTATATATTTGTATATAAGTTCTAATAATCGTTTTGGAGAACATAAAGAATACAATAATTTATCTTGCTCTGTTACAAGCCGACCTTCAGATTCGATATTATCAAAATATTTTCTTACATATTTGAATCTGTCTGCAAAAAGTCTATTTTTTTGTTCAATTAATAATGGTTTATTAACCAAATATTGCAAGTCTGATTCTTTTAATTTTTGTTCTTTCCAAGTAGCCCAGAATTTTCTTGGAGTACCTGTTGTTGCATATTGAACTTTATTTGACGTTAGTGAAAGTAATATTTGAGAATATTTGTATAAATGCGGAATTCCGTCTTCTTGCTGATTCCTTAAATGTTGCGATTTGGCTTCTTCTAACGGTTCTTTTATATCAGGTCTTTTACATTCAATGATGCATAACGGAATACCATTTACAAAAAGAACTATATCCGGACGATATTTTTTTTTGTTGGAAGTTCTGTTTACTTCAAATTCTTCTGTAATATGAAATACATTATTTTCAAGATTATTCCAATCGATATAGTTTATAGTGAAACTTTTTCTATCGTTTCCGATTGATTCTTCAAAACTTTTGCCAAGTGTTAGTAAGTCATAAATTTTTGAATTGGTTGTAACCAAACCATCAAACATAGTGATGTTTTTTAATGCATTAACAGCTCCACGAATACTTGCATGAGAAAATGGATAAACTTTTCCTTTGAAGTTTATCTCATTTATTTTCATAAGCTGCTGCTCTAAAATGTCCTCAAGAATAACATTACTTAATTTTCCTTGTCGTTCTTTCAAAATTTCTTTAGGAGTCAAATAACTATAACCTAAATTCTGCAACAACTGCAGTGCAGGTATTTGTGATATATGATTTTCTTGAAATGATGGTGTTTGCATAATAATTTACCTTATTTTTTATTATTTCTATACCGATAACAATGCTGTTTTAAATCTAAAATAAGCAATTTTAATTTAATATTCTGAGTACTTTCAATAATTTCTTTAATTGCCTTAATATTGTCTAATTTTATTTTATCAAAAATTGCTATTTATTTTTTATCTTTCGGCGGGTAAGGATCTTTTCCGTGACTGTCTGATTGAGATATTTTCCCGTCTTTATTATGAATTTTTAATTCGGTACCTTGGTTTTTACTAATTTCACGAGTTTTCTTAACAACTTCGTCTTTTGTTTCACCAACAACAGAAGCTCTTTTTGCTCCGACTCTTTTTCCTTCCCACTTATTTGTTTCTTTATTAAATGTTACGTGGTGTGAATTAGTTTTTCGTTTATCAGTCATATTACCTCCTTTATAACCTTACCCTAATTTGTCCAGTGAGCAGTTTTTGCATTAAGCCTTTTTTCTGTTCTTTTAACTTTTCTAATTTAGAGTTTAATATTTGTATTTCCTGTTCAAGCATATCCAACAATTTTGTAATTTTTATTTGTTCATCAATTGATGGTATTTTAAGTTTCATCATCTGTAAAGCTTTAAAACTTAAATTTTCCCTGACTCCACCTTGTGTATAAGTTTTCATCTGTTTAAAAAAATTAGGAGCTTTAAAATAATGCTTTAGATACGTGCTTAATAATTTTGTCTCATCTGTAATAAAAACAACATAAATTGGACTTACTATTCCAAAATCAAAATTTGTTAATAAAGCAATAGAACCAACATTTATTCTGGATGGATTATATGCAAATTGATGCTGCTTTATAATTTTATATATTTTTAGATTTTTACTTGCAACATTTCTTTCAAATTGTTCATCTTGATTAATAAAACCTCGAGAGTTTGTAACACTTAATACATTTTTAACTAAATTTTTTGAATTTTTTTCTGTTATTTCAATTAAGCAATTTTTTAATCTATTATTTCCAACTAATTTTTTCTGTAAAATACTTTTATATCTTATTTCATTTCTTTGAATAAGTTTTTTTAGAGTTTCAATTCCGTCATCCCAAGCCGACAATATCTCAGCAATTTTTTCTTGTTCGTTTATTTTCGGCATAGCCATAATAGTACAATAAATAGGTTTTTGCGAAACCAATGGTTGCCCACCCTTATTTCTATACCTATTTAAATTTATTTTTTGTAAAAGATAATACATATATTCATAATTAAAATTTTTCTTTATGTTGTTTGTATATAGGGCATTATCTGTAACCCAACAAGGAGTTTTTAAATAATGTACACATCCGCATTTTTCTCCTACCCTTCCTATAATCAGTACTTTTTGGTTTAGAAGGGCTTTTTTTGAATAGCCAATAATTCCATTCCCACCAAATACAGGGTTATCATTGCATCCTTGTAATTCATGCAAATCGTATGGTTTGGTGACACCACTCGTTAATGTAAAAAAATCACCCAATTTAAAAACATCCCAATCTTCAGGAATCCAGCCGAGTTTTGTTTTCTTATAACCTTTTTTATTTTCTATTAGAACATTATTGCTCATTGTATGTTCCTCTTATAAATTCAAACATTTCATTAATTACATCTTGTTTCGTATTGCATAGGAAGTTTCTAAATTTTCTGTTATTTTTCTTTACTACAACATCCCATTTCTTTAATCTAGGGCGATGAGTTATTTCTATTTTGTATGTATATTTTGTACCAACCCCATTCCATTCAAGACCATTTTTTACTGGAGCCCAGTCATATATAATATTTAATTTTGACAATGCATTCTTAAACTCAGTAATTGATTTATAACGTTTATTGGGATCTTTATTTGTCGCTTTATTTATAATTCGTACTACTTTTGGGGGAATACAAGGATTGAATCCTATTTTTTTTATTAAATTCCCTTTTTTTAAATCGTTGCATGTAATTTTATTTTTGCTTAATATAGTATTCCAATCGGCATAATTATTTATGATTCTAAATAATGTAACACCCGCAGCATATACATCTGTTTGAATAGTATTTTTAAAATCGTTAAAACATTCGGGAGCTAAATGAGTAGTATATCCATTCGGTTTTTTTAAACACACTTCGAATGTATTACTTAGACCAAAGTCAGAAAGTTTAGGATTATAATTTTCATCAAGTAATATATTATCGGGTTTAATATCCCTGTGTAAATATCCTTGACTATGCATATACTCTAAGGCAAATAATATTTTTATAAATAGATCTACTGACTTTTTAATAGAAATAAATTGCGACTCCATTAATGAACCTAGTGTACCATTAGGCATATATTCCATAGCAATATAAATATACAGATTTTTATTTAATTCATATTTATCTACATCATATACTTTTACAATATTGTCGTTTTCAAATTGTACTTGAACTTGAGCTTCAGTCAATACTTTTTGTATTTCTTCAACACAATTCATTTTTTTGCTAAATTTTAAAGCCCATATTTGCTCAAGACCCGTATGTAAAACTTTATATGTTTCACCGAACGAACCAGCACCTTTATATTCTATAACTTGGAATTTATTTACATATTCTTGCTCTTGAAATAACAATTTTAATTCCTTTCCTTCAGAATCATCGTACCGATTGCAAATACTTTTCTGCTTTCTTGATTTTTATATCTACTATTTGTATACATATTTTTCAATAGATCAATTGCTGCTGTTTGTCTTTCATTTGATTGAAAACCTAATTTTTTAGCTGTAATATTTGCTGTATATTTGCTATCCGTAATAATATTTTTATTTGCACAACAATAATTTAAGATTCCAAGTCCCATAGCAATTAATGGCGACTCGTTATTAAAATCACACCAGAATACAACTTTATCTATAGAATCACTTTTCACAAGCATATTGTCGAAAGTTTCTTTTAAATATTTCATTAATTCCGGTGTCGTTTTATTTTGAGGAATTGCTTGCTTATCATCTTTTTCTAAAATAATGTTTCCATCATCCTGTTTAGCCATTACAGCATAGTAGATTTCTGTTTTGTTGATTTTAATTGATATTATTCGCATTTTTCAGTCCCTTTATTTGTTGATTCAAATTCTTTTCCTGCTTCAACAAAGCCATACTTCGCATTACCCAACACAAAATCAAGTTGCCCTACAAGTTCCAAGAAGGTTTTTAAAACTTCAATTTTTTCTTCTGTACTTGGTTCATATGACATTCTTGTATAATTTAACATAAAATTTGCTAATCTTTTGTATTTTTCAATATCTTTTGCATTTAAAAGGAATGCAAAATTGCTTGCATTAGCGACCAACCATCTGCTTACATAGCTTGCTTCTTCATGTTGCCCCAAAAATTGTGCTGCAACTTCATCAAGCCTATGAGCAAGTTCTAAACGTTTCATTCTTATAATTTGTATATTTTGCTGATACGCAAGCCAACATTGAACAGCGGTAAATCCTACTATCGCTATTGCACACATCCATTCAGCATTATGTTGTAAAAATTTTAAAATTAGCATTACTTAATCCTTTGATAACCATATCCTTTTAATGTATAATGTACAAATTTACCCTTTGATGGCGCATTTAAAAAGTTTCTAAATACACTTTCATTCACACCATAATATTGATATACACTTCCATCATTAAACTCTACTTCAATAATACCATTTGCATATCCGATGCTATTAACATTAGTTGAAGAGACAGGTATTCTTAACATAATCACTCCTTATCCTTTTTATTTATTCGTTTAATTTCTTCAATTTCTTTTGCAAACTCAATATCAGAGTCTATAATTTCTTGTTGTCTGCGTTTTTCATCATATTTATGATATTCCGCTTTTGCTTTCTTTTCTGCCAACTCTTTGGAAATTTTACCTTTGTGCGTCAATATTTCCATTTCATTAAGACTCAAAAGCCCATCAAGTTTTGTAGCCCAATCGATCATTGTCATTGGAATTCTGCGTTCTGCTTGCAATTCTGCATAATCAAGATACATAACAGTCAATCGGTCAAGCTTTTCCATCTCATCTTTTTTGAGATAATTCTTAGCAATAACTACATCCGGAGCAAGTAACTTTTTGCCATTCCAAGTCGTTAAGCCCATATTGATTTCATCTGCATTTGCTCTTGAATGTATAATTTCTGCAGCTGTTTGACCTGTAACAGCCCAAAGCATCTTGTTCTGAACCATTGCAAAGAAATCACGTGTAACATCCGCTGTTTTATCATAATCAACACTCGTTGCATAAATATCTTTAATCTTTGCATAGAAGCGTTTTTCACTCGCACGAATTTCACGAATTTCTTTTAGTAGCTCTTCAAAATAATCTTTGCCTTCCGGATTTTTCAAATATTCTGTATTGATAGTAAATCCTTTAATCAAATATTCTTTTATTCTTTGAGTTGCCCATTGTCTGAATTGAGTACCTCTTAATGATTTTACTCTGTAGCCAACAGAGATAATCATATCCAAACTGTAAAAAGATATTTCGCGTGAAACCTCGCGCCCGCCCTCATTTTGAACTATCCGGAAATTCCGGATAGTTGAAAAGTCCTGCGGCAGCTCCTTTTCTGCGAACACATTAAGTATATGTTCGTTAATAGTTCTTATGTCTTTTTGAAAAAGCTCAGCCATTAATTTCTGAGAGAGCCAAACTGTTTCGTCAATTAATCTGACCTGAATTTGTTTATCACCATCAGGAGTTGTATAAATTAAGAACTCACCAAGTGAATCTTCAGAATTAATTAGGTTATTCTTATTTTCTTCCGGTAAATTTTTTTCGTCATCTTTATCCATTTATCCCAAGCTCCTTTAAGTATCCTTTCATTTTTGATTGAACGTCAGCCAACTGTTTTTCAAGGTTTTCAATTTCCTTTTGTGTAGCCTGAATATCAATTTCTGCTTCTTCTTCAAAAGTATCAACATAACGAGGAATATTCAGGTTGTATTCGTTTTCTTTAATTTCGTCCAAAGTTGCAAGATAAGAGTATTTTTCAATTGTTTCACGTTTTTTATATGTTTGAACAATTTTTTCAATATCCGAATCACGCAATATATTCTGGTTTTTACATGATTCATATTCTCGTGATGCATCTATAAACAAGATGTCATTATTTTTTCGGTTCTTCTTAAACACCAGAATTGCAGCCGGAATTCCTGTTCCATAAAATAGATTTTGTGGCAAACCAATTACAGCATCTAAGAAATTATCATTTTCAATAAACTCTTTTCTGATTTTACCTTCTGCACCTTCTCTAAACAGAACCCCGTGAGGCACAACAACCCCGACTTTACCGCCATCAGCAACTGCGGTTTCAATCATATGTGAAATAAATGCATAATCCCCTCTATTTTTAGGCGGAACACCTCTCCAATAACGGTTAAATCTGTCTGAAGCAGCATTTTCT
>CANROV010000007.1 GCA_947632315.1 Candidatus Gastranaerophilales bacterium | reverse complement strand
TAAGCGCAAAACATCCCGTGCAATGACTGTCAATTATTCCTTTTTTTGTATTCTCTCTTATTTCATTTATATTTGCTATTAATTCATTCCAATTAAGTTTCTCTCCGTAATAGTCTTTTTTTATAAATAAAGGTTCAGGTGTGTTGCTTCCCATAAAACAACATAGTTTAATGCTGTTATATTCAAATCTTATACCGCTTTGTATGTTGGAACAACTAATATATTTCAATATAAACTCTCCTTTAAAAAAATTATATCATGTTATTTTTTTTTATTATAATATAAATATCGAGTCATTTTTTTAAGGGTAGTTAATATGAAAAAATTAAAAATGTTAAAAATATTTGTTCTTGTAGTAGTTGTTATTGTTGCTTTAATTTTTATTTTAAACTATGGATTATTCCTTTATTTATGTCATAAAGGTAAAATTAATATTTTTGAATATCAAGTTTTACCAAGAGCAAATTTTAATATAGAAAATTTTATGTATGACTATACTTTTCAAGATGTTCAAGGAACTCAATATAATAAAAAACCTTCTATCTTATTATTTGGTGGCTCAATGATTGAAGGTTCTTATTATGAAAATCCAGAAACTTTTGATAAATATTTAGCAGATTTCTCAAAAAGGACTGTTTATAACAGAAGTGTAAATTATGGATTTATACAGTATGCAATTGCCCAGGTACAAAATCATCAAATTGATGATTATATTAAACAAAGTTCCCATGCAATATATTTTCTTGATGGATTTGATAATTTTAAATATTTAAAAGTTTATCCCGGAAGTATTTTATCGCCTAGCCGTTTGCTTGATAATAACTTATATTTAACATATATATTAAATAAAAATGGGGATTTAGTGCAAAAATATGAAAAACATCCCAAAATTAAGGGCTCTATTATATATAGGATTATCGAAAAAGTTATTAATAATTACGTTAATCATAGTATGTATATTCTTGGAGTTAAACATTTAAAACTTTTACAGGACGAATTGAAAAAAATTAATCCAAATATAGAATTGTGCTTGGTTGTTTATTATGACAGAATGGATTTAAAATTAAAAAAATATGTAATAGCTTTAAACAAACACGGTATAAAAGTGATTTTTGTAAAAGGAATTTCAAATATTACTTTGGAAGATCCAAAATATACAAAGGAGGGGCAGCCAACAAAAGAAGCTTCACTTATAATTGTTCCTGAAATTGTAAAAGCCATTGGATTGTAATGAACAAAATATGTCAGCACCCATTTAAAACCATACAAATTCAAAATACAGGTGAAGTATATTGCTGTTGCTGCTATTGGACAGATTTTTATTCTTTCGGTAATATTTTTGATCAGTCTTTTGATGAAATTTGGAATGGTGAAAAGGCAAAGGAATTTCGCAGACAATTTATTGAAAATAATTTTAAATATTGTAAAACTGATGTATGTGACCCGGCTTATGATGATATAGATCCAAAGTTAACGGTGGCATATCCTATACGTATTGAATTTAGTTATGACAGACACTGTAACGTAAGATGCATCTTCTGCCGGCATGAAAAAAATAAAGAAGAAGAAGAATATAACCGAAATAAAGAAAAACGCATTGAAGAAAATTTTGACAGAATTTTTACTCCTGTTATACAGCATGCCGAACTTATTGAACTTAATTCTGCGGGTGAGCTTTTTGCCAGCAAACATTCAATTGAAATTGTTAAAAAAATAATTAACATAAACCCTCAAATAAAATTCAGAATTATTTCTAACGGTATATTGTTTACTAAAAAAATAAGTCAGGAATTAGGGCTTGAAGATCGTTTAAGCTCCGCAATAATTTCTATCCATGCTTCTACGGAGAAAACTTATAATAAGCTCGTTGAACGAGGAAATTTTAAAGCTGTCATGGAAAATGTCAAATATCTGTCGGAACTTAAAAAATCAGGAAAACTTGAAACTTTACAGTTAAATTTTGTGGTAACTTCAATTAATTATAAAGAAATGATTGATTTTGTTAAATTCGCTAAAAAAATGCACGCAAGAGCATTTTTTATTAACTATCACAGACAGATTGACTCTGATAAACTGGAAACCGAGCTTGATATTTCACTTACTTCACATCCAAAATATAATGAATTGGTAAAAATTCTTTCCAATCCTATTTTTAATAATGAATATTGTATCGTAAATGACTATTTAAAAAGTTTAAAACCAATTAAATTAAGCTTTTTGGATAAAATACAAAGATTATTTAAAAAATGAACCTTTTTCCAAAATTTCTTTTATATATTCCCAAATATTTGCTTCAATATTATATTCTGCACATTTTTCTTTATAAAATTTAAATAAATCATAATAATAATCAGGAATTTTAAATTGTCCTTCAGATATAAATTCACTGTCACATTGATCAATCATTAATTCAGAATTTGTAATTCCTATTTCTTTCATTAATTCTATATAATGAGCGAGTTCATCCGTATTATCATTAATACCTCTTACTAAAATATATTTGAGTCTTAAAAGTATAGGCAGTTTAACATATTTTTTTAAATTTTCAACTACATCTTCAAATTTATCAACGGTTTTAATTCTTTTAAAAGTTTCACGGGTTCCTGAATCAATTGAAATATTGACATCTACAAATGTTTTGCCTGCTATTTCGGCAATTTTAGGCAGGTATTTAATTCCGTTAGTTGCTATTTCAATTCGTTTTACTCCGTTTTGCATAAAAATATCAACCAATGGTTCAAATTCATCCAAAACAGAAACATTTCCGCCCTGAAAATGTACATCAAGTTCTTTTTTGTCTATAATGTCCTGTCTGTATAGTTCTTCAATTATCGGTAATAAATCATAATAATCACTTTTTTTTGATTTTAAAACGATTTTTCTTTGTGATAAATACTGCTCACAGCAATATATACAGCTGCAATCACACTGTTTAAAATGTTTTACAATTATTAAATTAGCTTTTGGCATTTTGTTAAATGCACTTAATAATAATGGTTTTGGATTTTCCTGCTCTTTTAAATCGAAGCAGTCTTTGCATTCAGCTGGGATAATACCTCTATCCAGCATTTTTATTAACGAATTACGTTTTTTTATTATATCTTTTACCTTCTTCGGCTCAGGAACATCGATTGAAGGGCCTGTTCTTGTTGCACAGCAATAAAAGACCTTGAGTGCGTCAAAATTTAATGTTTCATTTAATCTTTTGCAATAATACCTTTTTTTCATAACTTCATTATATAATAGTTTTATGAATATTTTAAATATTTTTAAAAATAAAGAATCATATATGTGTCCTTTATTGAATAATCATTTGCATTTTGCGTCAAGGGATACACTTGAACCATGCTGTAGTGCTAATATTGGCCCTGCTTTGGTTAGTAATTTGTCACAAAAAGACTCAATAAAAGAATTTATAAAAGCAAAAAAATATTATATTGATATGTTTAAATCAGGCAAAATTCCTTTTGAATGCGAAAATTGTGTTCATATTACCGGCTATAAAAAACAAAAAGATTTTAGGATAAATAAAATTACTTTAAATCATTATACTCAATGTAATTGTGCCTGTATATACTGTACTCAAGGAAATAGAACCTTTGAAAAAATTAAAGAGGATGAAAATAAACCTGTTCTGTATGATGTTTTAAAATTTATTAATGAATTATATGATAATAATTTAATTGATAAAGATAAATTGTACATTGATTTTCAAGGCGGGAATATATCCTGCTTAAAAAATCATGAGGATATTATTCATACTTTTTTGACAAGGGGAGTGGGAACAATCTACATCCCTACAAATAATATAGTATATATGCCTATTATAGAAAGGCTTTTAGCTTCAAAAAAAGGAGAATTCTGTACTGCTCTTGATTCAGGATGCAGAGAAACTTATTTTAAAATTAAACAGGTTGATAAATTTGATAAATCTGTTGAAAATTTAAAAAGATATATCGAAAAAGCAGGTAATAACTCAATTATAATCAAATATATAATTGTAAAGGGATATAATGATAATATAGAAGAAATAACCAAGTTTATGAATTTAATGATTGAAATTGGTATAAAAACAATTGTTCTTGATATTGATTATAGAGATATTATAGTAGATAAGTCATTTACAATTCCTGATCATTATTATGAAATAATAAAGTATGTAAAAACAAAGTGCCTAGAAAATGGAATGGATTATGGAATGCCTCCTTATACAAAACAAGTTGTTGAACGAGGATATTCTTTAAAATTAAGGTAATTTTTTATATTAATATATAAAAAAATGACCGATTTATTATCGGTCATCTGTTAAAATGGAGAATAGGAGACTCGAACTCCTAACCCCCTGCGTGCAAAGCAGGTGCTCTACCAATTGAGCTAATCCCCCTTAGGTTAAGTCTATAATAACACGTCATAAAAAAAAATCAACAATTATTTTTTGTTTATTATTCTTTTTATTTCTGATAACTCTTTTTCACTAAAAAATTTTTTAGCTGATTTTAATAATTTTTCGGCTGATTTAGTTCCCTTTTCTTCATTTAAGTACAATGCATATTCTTTTAAGTACTCTATGTTATATGGATTAAGCCGTTTCGCCAATGAATAATTTAATAATGCTTCTTCTTTTCTATTTAAATTTTTATAACATTCTGCCATATAATATCTGTATTTTGATTCTGATATGTTCAGATTTGAAGCTTCTTTATAAAATTCTATTGCACTATTATAATCATTTAAATTAAAGAAACATTGAGCTGTTTTAAAAAACATATTCTCCATATTAGGTTTAATTAATAAAGCACTTTTAAAGTTTTCTATTGCTTTTGTATATTCTTTTTTTTCATAATATATATTTGCTCTCGTTTCATATATATCATAACAATTTGTATCCAGCATGAAAGCAATATCCAGATTGTATAAAGCTTTGTTAAAATCTTTTAAGTTATAATATATTTTTGCTGAAAGCAGATAAGCATATATATAATTTTTATTGTTCTCAATTATATCGGTACATATTTTTAAAGAATTATCGTAATCATTTATTTTATAATACAATTCTGCTAATTCACTTTTATATTCTATAGAATCAGGTTTGAGATTTAATGCACATTTTATCAATTCGATAGCTTTTATCCAATTATTTAATTTTGAATAATAGATACTCTGAACATAAAAACAAAAATCATTTTTTATATTAAGTGTTGAAAGTTCCTTTATAATTTTTTCTGATTCAAGAATGTTGTTTTTATCGCAAAATATCAAAAGTTTTAAAGATTTTGCATTAATGTTATCTTTGTTTATAACAAGTATGTTTTCCAGATATCTTAAAGATAATGATGTATTACCCTGTAAATAATACAAGTATGCCAGTGCATAGTTATAATATTCATTTTCAGGTTCAATAGAAATGGCTTTTAAATAATAATCCAAAGCTTCTTTTAAAAATCCTTTTAATGAATAAGACAGAGCAATTTTGTAGTACGTATCAGAATTATTATTATTTATATTTAAACAAGTAAAATAATATTTTAAAGCATTATCGTAATCCGATAATATAATGTATGCTTCTGCAATTAAATAATATAATTCTTCTAAAACGTCCGGATTAAAATCATTTTTTCCCATGACTATTGGAATAAGTGAGTCTATAACAGATTGTCCGTCATTTTTTTTTAAAGAATTTCTTGCATTTATTATTAATTCTTTTAAATTATCCATAAGATAATTATATTTTCAATAGTTAAATTAGTAAATAGTAAATTGCTCCTTAAAAGATATCAGATTATAATAATAGTGTCATGGAAAAGAAATTTGAAATATGTTCAAAATATAAGCCGTCAGGCGACCAGCCAAAAGCTATCGAACAGTTAACTGACGGATTAAAAAAAGGATATGATTCGCAAACTCTGCTTGGTATAACAGGTTCCGGCAAAACATTTACAATAGCTAATGTTATTGAAAAAATGCAAAAACAGACATTGGTTATTGCACATAATAAGACACTTGCCGCACAATTATACAATGAATTTAAAGAATTGTTTCCTAATAATGCAGTGGAATATTTTATTAGTTATTACGATTACTATCAGCCTGAAGCATATATTCCGAGAAGTGATACTTATATTGAAAAATCGGCAACTATAAATGATGAAATAGACAGACTCAGGCACAATACAACAAGAAGTCTTTATGAAAGAAATGATGTAATTGTTGTTGCTTCAGTCAGCTGTATATACGGTTTAGGTCTGCCTGAACAGTATTTTAAAGGTGCGCTTCAAATACAGACAGGTGATGTAATAGACAGAAATGCTTTTTTAAAAGAACTTGTTAATATTCAATACTCCAGAAATGATTTGGAACTTGAACGTTCTACCTTCCGTCCAAGGGGTGATATTATTGAAATCATGCCTGCTTATGAAAAGATGATAACAAGAATTTATTTGTTTGGTGATGAGGTAGAGAAAATATCAAGAATAAATCCTGTTTCGGGTGAAATAATAGAAAATTTGGAGTCAACGGTAATATTTCCTGCTGTTCACTATATATCAGGTGATGAAGATAAGGAAGAAACCATAAAATTAATAAGACAGGAGCTTCAAGAGCAGGTCAAAAAGTTTGAGTTTGAAAACAAGCTGATAGAAGCTCAAAGGATATATCAAAGAACTAATTACGATATTGAAATGATAAAAGAAATGGGGTATTGCAGCGGGATAGAAAACTATTCAAGGATAATAGAAAGACGCCCCAAAGGTAGTGCGCCTGCTACTTTGCTTGATTATTTTAATGATGATTTTCTTTTGGTTATAGATGAATCTCACGTATCTATACCGCAATTAAAAGCGATGTATAACGGAGATCAGGCTCGAAAAACAGTGTTGGTTGATTATGGTTTTAGACTGCCCAGTGCGAAAGATAACAGACCTTTAAAAATTGATGAATTTTGGGCAAAAGTAGGACAAAAAATATATGTTTCAGCTACTCCGGGAGATTTTGAAAAATCGACATCCTCTCAGCTTGTTGAACAGATTATAAGACCAACGGGACTTGTTGACCCTGAAATTTTTGTACGTCCCACACTCAATCAAGTTGATGATTTAATATCCGAAATAAAAAAAGTAACTGATAAAAAGGAAAGAATACTTGTTACAACTTTAACAAAAAAGATGGCGGAAGATTTATGCGATTATCTTCTTCAGCTCGGATTAAAAGTAAGATATTTGCATAGTGAAATAACGTCTATAGAGAGAGTGGAAATTTTAAGGGATTTAAGGCTTGGAGTATTTGATGTTTTAATAGGGGTAAATCTGTTAAGAGAAGGGCTTGATATTCCTGAAGTTTCATTGGTTGCCATAATGGATGCGGATAAAGAAGGCTTCCTTCGTTCCGAAACAAGTTTAATTCAAACTATAGGGCGTGCTGCAAGAAATGTATGTTCTAAAGTAATTATGTATGCTGATAAAATTACAGACAGTATGGATAAAGCAATAAAAGAAACTCAAAGAAGGCGTAATATTCAATTAGAATATAATAAAATTCACAATATTACTCCTCAAACAATAAAAAAACCCATAGAAAATAATTTACTCCAATTGGTTGCAAGTTATAGAAATATTGAAGATATTGTAGCTGAAGAAATGGTTGATAATAATATTGCTGAAAAAGATTTACCTAAACTTCTTGATAAACTTGAAAAAGCGATGAAAAAAGCAGCCTCTATTCTTGATTTTGAAAGGGCTGCCGAAATTCGTAATCAAATTAAAAAATTAAAGAATATTCCGTTTTGATTTTACCGGAGGTATTACATCTTCATATAAATCAGAACAAAAAGAAATAAATATGAAATAACTCATTGTAATTAAAAATGATATGAACCCGTTAAGAATTAAATTAACTTCACCCATCATCGCTTTTATTAATAGAAATATAACATAAGAAGCAATTATAAATATTAAAGCATACTGAATAATAAAAGAAACAAAACTGACTGAAACATTTCCTGATGCTTTTAGTATTATATTAAAGTTTAACGCATCATTAATCTTGTACCTTACCGAGTATAATATTGACGGAATTACAAAAAACGGTACTGTTATTATTAATATGACTGATAAGATTATATAAACATAAAGATTTTCTACTTCGGTTAAACTATTTATAATAAATTGAAAAAGTAAATAAGCAACAACTATAGAAGGGGCCGCAAGTAAAAAAGAAACTATTCCGTGCAGTATTATTTCATGAATAGCAAAAAGATTAGGCAATATAGGAGATTTATTATTTATATTCCTATTTGAAATTATTATACCGCACCCCATATGTAAGATAAGTATAAGTGCAAGTATTATTATCTTAATATTTATTGAATTATTTATAAATGCTTCATTCTTATAAATCAACATAATAGGAGAAGCAAAAATTAAAGTTTTAAACAGCCAAAATCTATCTCCTTCTAAATTTCTAATAGCATTGACTAATGAAGCCATTTTTAATCCTCCTGTTTTAATTTATCGTTAAACTCTTCACCTTTTAGTTTAACGATGATTTCAGTAACATCATCATTATCCAGAGTTTCTTTTTCAAGCAGTTCTTTCGCTATAGCGTCAAGTAAATCTTTATTATTGCTTAATAAATTTTTAGCGGTTTCATAACGTTCATCAATAATTTTTTTAATTTCTCTGTCTAAATCAGCAGCAAATTCTTCAGAGAAATCTCTGGTAGCACCAAAATCACGCCCCATAAATACATGTTCTTGTGATTTTCCGTATGTCATCGCTCCCATTTTCTCTGACATTCCCCATTGGGTAACCATTTTTCTTGCTACTTCCGTTACTTTTTCAAGATCACTTGAAGCTCCTGTTGAAATTTTATCGGCACCAAATATTATTTCTTCCGCTACCCTTCCGCCAAGTGTCATTGTTATTTGATCTAATAATTTAGCTTTACTTACGTGTACTTTGTTATCTTCAGGTTTTGTCCAGGTAATACCAAGGGCATATCCTCTGGGTATTATTGTTACTTTATGTAATTCATCACAGTTTTTTAATAATTTAGCCAGCAGGGCATGACCTACTTCGTGATAAGATGTGATTTCTTTATCTTCATCAGTCATTACTTTACTTTTCTTCTCAATCCCCGCAATAACTCTATCTATGGCATCATCTATTTCAGCCATATTTATTACTGATTTATTACGTCTTGCAGCTAACAGAGCCGATTCATTTAACAGACTTTGCAAATCAGCACCGGTAAAACCGGGAGTACGTTTTGCCAATACTTTTAAATCAACATCTTTATCTAACGGTTTACCTTTAGCATGAACATTTAGAATCTGTTCTCTTCCTTTTACATCAGGCATGCTTACCATAATCTGTCTGTCAAAACGTCCGGGACGTAACAGTGCATTATCTAATATATCGGGTCTGTTTGTTGCTGCAAGTATTATTATATTTGTATTGCTGTCAAATCCGTCCATTTCAACAAGCAATTGGTTAAGAGTCTGTTCTCTTTCATCATGCCCTCCGCCGAGTCCTGCTCCTCTTTGACGTCCAACAGCATCTATTTCATCAATAAAAACTATACAAGGCTGATGTTTTTTTGCCTGTTCAAATAAATCTCTTACTCTTGACGCACCGACACCAACAAACATTTCAACGAAATCGGAACCGCTTATTGAGAAAAACGGAACTCCTGCTTCTCCTGCGACTGCTTTTGCCATTAATGTTTTACCTGTACCCGGCGCACCGACAAGAAGTACGCCTTTTGGTATTTTTGCACCAAGTTTGAGGTATTTTTCCCCATTTTTTAAGAAATCTACTATTTCTTCAAGCTCTTGTCTTTCTTCATCTATCCCGGCTACATCTTTGAATGTAACTTTTACTTTACTGTCAAGCAGCATTTTTGCTTTGCTTTTTCCAAAAGACAGGGCTTGTGAACCGCCTGTTTGTATTATTTTGGCTAATATAACAAAGAATATTATTATTAATAAGATTGGAATTGCAGTTCCCATTAATCCCATCATTGATGAATCATTTACTTTGTTTATTTTTACATCAACATTTTTTTCTTCCAAAATATTATAAAGTGATGTATCGTTAACCGGTATATTTACTTTATATCTTAATGTTGCAGTTACTTTTTCTTCTCCGCCGATTTTTGTTTTGATTTCATTATGAACGGGAACAGCTGTTAAAGTGTCATTTTCAATTACAACTTCTTTTATTTCATTACTTTTTACTTTCTCTAAAAATTTAGTATATGAAAGTGCTTCCGTGGATGTGGATGAAGTTGAAAAAAGCGAAGCGGCTAATGCCAAAATTAACACAAATACTACCAGCCAAACACCTAAAGATTGATTTTTATTCATATAATATCCTTTATTACTCTCTTTCCCTAAATTATATCATTAATGGTTTTACTCTGCCATAAATATCTTCGTACCTTACAATGTCATCTTCCGATATATAATTCCCTTTTTGCACCTCAAGTATTTTTAGAATATCTTTTGTATGATTTTGAAGTGAATGTTTTGCTTTAATCGGAATATTAATGCTTTGTCTTTTTTGAAGCGTATATGATTCATCTTCCAATATAACAAAAGCTTCACCTTCTAAAACTACCCAATGTTCGGAACGATATTTATGTGATTGAAGTGATAATTTATGCCCGGGCAGAACTGTTATAATTTTTGTAAGCCAGCCTTTTCCGCCATTTAAATTTGTATAATATCCCCACGGTCTGTAAACTGTTTTATGAATATTTGCGGTTGAGTTATTTATTCGTTTTAATTCTTTTACTATTTTTGCTACTCCGGAGGTTTTGTTCCTGTCACATACAAGAACTGCATCTTCTGTTTCTACTATAACGGTATCTGTTACTTCGCTTGCCGTAACCAGTTCTTTTGTTGAGTATACAAAAGAATTTTTGACTTTATCCAAAACCACATTACCTATTATTACATTATTTTGGGAATCTTTTTGACTGTTATTATAAACAGTTTGCCAAGAACCATAATCATACCATTCCCCTTCAAGCTCTACCAATGCCATATTATCAGCCTTTTCCATTATGGCATAATCTATAGATATGGATTCCATATTTTCATAATAGCTGTACTTAATATTATTATTCTCCTCAAACATATCAATATCCATTTCGGAAATAATTTGCGGAGCATATTTATGAAAGGCTTCTGTTAAAACGGAAATTTTAGCAACATAAATTCCGCAATTCCAAAAATAATTATTATCGGAAGAAAAAACTTCGGCTTGTTCTTTATCAGGTTTTTCAATAAATTTTATTATTTCTCTTCCTTGTTTAATTTGTTTACCTGCCAAAATATAACCGTAACCGGATTCAGGGTAATCGGGTTTTACACCCAATGCTACTATTTTACCTGATTTGGCAAGAGTTTTTGCCTTGTTTAAAGCAACTATTAATTTTTCTTTGTCGTTTATTCTAAAATCTACAGGCAAAATTATAACTATATCATCTTTATCTTTCTCGCTTTTTTTATCACAAAATTTATCCGCTCCTTCAAGATATGTTAGGGCAGAGGCAACTGCGGGCGCCGTATTTTTTGCTATCGGCTCTGATAATATTATCGGATTTTTGTATATATCTGATAATTGAATTTTAGTATCCAGTGTTTGTCTGACATTTGATACTAAAATAATATTTTTAGGAGTCATAAATGAACATGCTGTTTCGTAAGTGTTTTGGATAAGTGATTTATTCATATTCAATTTTAATAAGGATTTTGGATATAATTCCCTTGATATGGGCCATAGTCTTTCTCCCGAACCACCTACTAATATTATGCATTTCATCTGTAAAACTCCTGTCTGCCTCTTTTTATTTTAACTCTAATAAAATTATTCTTCAAATTGAAAAGATATGTAAAGATACTTTTCTTTTTTTATACATTTAGTTTAAAAAAAAGATATAATAATTTTGTAGCATGTCTATACTGCTAATAAAAAGGGGATTTATTATATGGGAACTTCAACTCTTGACAATATCAAAGAAAAAGAAATTTCACCTAAAGAAATTAGAGAAATGCTTGGTATTGATAACTCACAAATTCAAGAATTATGTAAAATGGCTGATATTAAACTGAAAAGAAATAAGCGGGGATTAACTTATTTTACTCAGGATGAAGCAAAAACTTTGAAAAGTGTTTCCTCGGAATTTAATACCCAAAAAAGTTCTAAAAAATTTCAAGATAATGAACAATCTCGGAATATTGATTCATCAATGCAGAACAACGGCGCTTCAGAAGATAAAGTTACAAAACCTATCGTCCATTCAGGTTCTCATACTATTACCGCTTCTTCTGTAATGCAGTTGGTTGAAACTCTTAAAAACATTGAAAACAATATTACGGATAAGTTAAAAAATGTTCTTGATGAAAAACTTGACGGCATGGATGATGTTGTTTTGGAACTTATTCGGGTTAAAACCGAAAATGAAACTATGCGCTTTAAAATTAATGAGTTAAATAAAGAAAATTACAAGCTTAAAAAAGAAATTAATTCATTTAAAAAGGTTCCTTTTGGTTTCTATGCCAAAACAACTCCGGGTAACAGATTATTTTAATTAATCTCCGGTTTGTATATTGTATTATTATCGTTCCATAAAATTTCAATATTGTCAGATATTTTATGATATTTAGATATATTTGAAGATGCAAAGTTTATTGCATCTTCAAATGTTATAAGATGTTTATCCGTTATATTTTTTATAATATCGCATAACAAAAATGAACTTCCTGCAATTGTACCATCAGAATTAACTAATTTCCCGTTTTTGCTGTATATTTTTTGACCTGCAAATATATGTTCTTTTTTTGTGCTGTGTGCTAAAGGAAGTGCGTCACTTATTAATATAATTTTGTCTTTTGGTTTTTGTTTAAATGTTAAAGATAATACATTATCGCATACATGCATTGAATCTGCGATTATTTCAGTGTAAATTTCATCATTATTAAGTGCGGAAACAACTGTTGATTCCCCTCTGTGCGAGAATGCCCCCATGGCATTATATAAGTGTGTAACTTGATTTACTTCTTTTAAATCGGTTCCTAGTGAATGTCCTAATGATATTTTTATATTTTTTTCTTTTAAATATTTAAGGAACATGCCTGTTTTATCAAGTTCAGGCGCTAGTGTTATTATTTTAATAATTTCATCATCTATTTTTTTATATAATTCAACATCTAAAGGAAGAATATATTTTTTATCATGTATTCCTGCTTTTTCAGGGTTAATAAACGGGCCTTCAAGATGAACACCTATAATTTTTGCCTGTTTTTCTTTTTGAAGTTTTTTTGCTTCTTTTATAATTTCAATGCGTTCTTTTATTATATTTATATCATCAGTCATAACGGTGGGGAAAAAAGCACTGACTCCGTTTTGTAAAAGCAGTTCAGCGCTATACAGTAATTCACTTACGGTGCAATTCATAAAATCAAAACCGAATGCACCGTGAATGTGTTGTTCTATTAATCCTTTTGTCCTTTTCATATTACCTCAGTGATGCTATAGCTTCTTTCATATTATTATTTGAAAAGATATAATTTCCTGCTACTAATGCATTTACACCCAAATCTTTACAATATTGCGCCGTTTCTTTATTTATTCCGCCGTCTGCTTCCAGTATTGTGTTATTTTTTATATGAGGTTTTAATTCTTTTATTTTATCAGCGCATTCTTTTATAAACTTCTGTCCTCCAAAACCCGGTTCAACTGTCATTATAAGAATTAAATCTACACTATTGACATAACTTATTATTTCTTCAATTTTTGTGTTTGGTTTTACCGATAAACCTGCTTTTACATTATAAGATTTTATTAAATCAATAACTTCATTTACATTATTTTTAACTGCTTCATAGTGAAAAGTTATGATATCAGAGCCGGCCAAAGCAAAATCTTTAATATATTTTTCGGGATTATCTATCATTAAATGAACATCTAAAGGAATAGATGCTATTCTTTTTAATGCTTTTACAACCGGCGCACCTATTGTAAGATTGGGAACAAAATGACCATCCATAACATCTATATGAAGCCAATCCGCCCCATTTTCTTCCAATCGTTTTATTTCTTTTTCAAGATTAGCAAAATCACTTGAAAGTATTGATGGTGATATTATTACATTACTCATTTTGTCCTGCCTCTAATAATTTCAGATACTTTAAAGCATTAAGCGCCGCTTTTTTTTCAGCTTCTTTTTTTGTTCTTCCCATGCCGATTCCTAAATTTTGTCCTTCATATTCAACTGTTACTTCATAGGTTTTGTTATGAGCTGCACCTGTTTCGTTTATTATTTTATATTGCGGTAAATCTTTGTTCTTGCTTTGTGTATACTGTTGAAGTATTTCTTTTGAATTATATAAATACAATATTTCGGAAATATTAAAATCTATTTTGTTATAAATATTATTAATACAATTTTTAGCTTCTTCATATCCTAAACTTTTATATATTGCGCCGAATACAGCTTCCATGGCACAAGCAAGAATTGAAGGCTTATTTCTTCCCCCGTCTTTTTCTTCATGTTCGCCAATGTTTAAATGTTTATTTAACTCAAATCCTTGAGCAATTTTATATAACATATCATCACTTACAAGAAAACTTCTTATTTTAGTTAATTTACCTTCATCGTAAGAGGAAAACTTATCAAATAGTAATTCACTTATAACCAACCTTAGAACAGAGTCGCCTAAAAATTCCAGACGTTCATAATCGACCCCGTTTTCAATACCTTTTTCAAAGTTAAATGACGGATGAGTTAAAGCTTCATCCGTTAAATTTAAATCAGCATTTTCCGCTTTTAATTTTTTAAGAAGTAATTTTATATTTTTTTGTCTAGCTTGCGATAACATTTAGTACTTTCTTAATTAAATCTAAAGTCATATAAAATGTGTGACTTGACAGAATAAAGTATTTAATATAATAGTAGGCAACAGGTACGGAAAATAAATAACTATCGGCTCTATCCAAGAAACCGCCGTGTCCGGGGAGTGAATGTCCGGAATCTTTAACTCCTGCGTCACGTTTTATTAATGATTCCGATAAATCACCTAATTGAGCCATAACAGTAACTATAAAAGCAAGCATGAATGATTGAAATAATGATAATCCTATGAGTTTACCAATTATTAAACCTGCGATTATGGCACAAATTGCACCTGCTAATGCACCTTCAATTGTTTTTTTTGGGCTTATTACGGGGGATAACTTATGCTTCCCCATTTTTACACCGAAATAATAAGCGGCAATATCAGTAAACATTATTACAAAAAATATAAATAATAAGAAATAAAGACCTTGTTTAAATGTAATATTAAATAAGGAAACGTCACTTCCCATTTGTCTTATTAAACATACGTGGCAGGGCATCCAAGCGATTAAAAAACCGAGGATTGTTGTTGCAACATTTGCTATATATGGCTGTCTGCCTCTAAACAGAACCGCTAAGAATGAACCAATAGTACCAATCAATAATACTAACGGAATTAAATTATTATATCCGCTTGCAGATACCAGTACCATTGAAACGGATATGATAAATATAACTTTATAAAAAGGTAAAAAACCTTTATTTTTAAGAATATCGGTATATTCTTTTGAAGCTACAATTATAAAAATCAATAAAAGTGCTAAAAGAAACTTACCGCCTGCCAATATACAAGCAAAAGCAAGCACCCCCATTATAAAGCCGGTTACGACTCTGTTTTTTACCAGTGCATTTAATACTGCCACTATACTGTAAGAACCTCTTTTTCTTTTTCTGCCGATAAATCATCTGAAATTTTTATATATTTGTCGGTAATTTTCTGTATTTTATCCTGATTATCTTTTACCATATCTTCAGAAAGATTTTCAGATTTTTCAATTTTTTTAAGTTCATCAGTCATATCACGTCTAATATTACGTATAGCAATTTTAGTATCTTCGCAAACTTTTTTAACATCTTTACAGATTTCTTTTCTTTTATCCGTAGTTAAAGGAGGAAATGCTAATCTTAAGACAATACCGTCAGAGTTGGGATTAATACCTAAATCTGCTTTTACAAGTGCTTTTTCTATTTCTTTTATAATTGTTTTATCATAAGGCGTGATAACTAAGGTGGTACCATCCTGCACACTTACTTGAGATAATTGTCTTAATGGAGTAGGAGTTCCGTAATATTCCACCAAAACCTTATCCAGAATCATTGGATTTGCTCTTCCCGTACGAATAGACGCAAATTCTTTTTTCATCTGATTTATGGCTTTTTCCATTTTCTCAGTTCCTGAATTATAAATTGAATCAACCGGCATATTTTAACCTCCTACATATGTTCCTATATTTTCACCTTTTAATATTTTTATTATGCTGCCTTTTGCTGCAAAATCAAATACCACAATGGGTATGGAATTTTGTTTACACAGCGCACAAGACGCTGTATCCATTACTTTTAAGCCTTTTACTATAATATCATCATAAGTAATATTGCTGTAGCGTTTAGCATTGGGATTTAATCTCGGATCATCCGAGTAAACACCGTCTACTCCGTTTTTTGCCATTAGCATTATTTGAGCGCCTATTTCTGAGGCTCTTAGGGCTGCTGCGGTATCCGTCGTAAAAAATGGATTCCCTGTTCCTGCCGCAAATATTACTACTCTTGATTTCTCTAAATGTCTTATTGCTTTGAATCTTATATATGGTTCTGCTATCTTATCCATATCAATAGCTGATTGAACACGGCAGTTTACATTTATTTTTCTTAAGGCACTTTGAAGTGCAATAGCGTTCATAACGGTAGCAAGCATACCTATATAATCGCCGGTTGCTTGATCCATTCCGTATTTTGCGGAGTTCTTAACACCCCTGAATATATTTCCGCCCCCTACAACAACAGCTATTTCAGCACCTGCGTCATATGCTACTTTTATTTCATTTGCTATCATTTCCAATGGCGTTTGATCTATTCCGAATTCCTGTTTGCCTAAAAGTGCTTCCCCTGATAATTTTAACAAAATTCTTTTATATTTTAGCTCTTCCATATAAACCTATATATTATCTGATAAACAAAATTATTATATATTAAATTCGGTTTGAATGCATGCATATTAACGAAAAGTTACCATTATTGATACATTTTTTTAATTTTATTGTATTTATACTTTGCTGTTATTGCCTGAACTATGCCCATAAAGCATAATGAAACGGCTAAAGCTATCCAATATCCTTTTAGTGAATAATTATATTTGTTGACTAATACATAGGCTACAGGCATTCCCACACCCCAATATCCGAATAATACAGTTACAGAAACTATTTTAGTAAGTTTAAAACCTTTTAATATACCGCCTGCAACAACCTGAAATCCGTCAAATATTTGATACATCGCTGCTATTAATACTAAAGGCATTGAAATTTTTAATACTTCCTGATTATCAGTAAACAATGAAATTAACTGTTTTGGAAATAGTGCCAATATTAAAGCGGCTATTGCCATAAATCCTACGCCCATAATCAGCGCCGCATACGAATATCTCCTTATTTCATCAGTCTTTTTTGCTCCGTAGTTGTATGATACTTTTATTGCAGTAGCAACGGAAACCGCCAGCGGCACCATAAATGTTGCTGATGATATTGTTATTATTATGTTATGAACAGCCGATAATATTCCCGCTTCTCTTCCTACAAGCACTGTTATTATATTAAACGCTAAAAATTCAAACATTAATGCAAGTCCTATGGGAGTGCCGATTTTTATTAAGTTTTTTATATATGAAAAATCAATTTTATTCTTAAAATTAATAAGTTTAAATATGTATATAAACATTATTAATCCCATTAAAGTTCTTACGCTTAATGTTGCAATTGCCGCACCCTTTGAACCCATGGCCGGAATATTTCCAAATCCGAATACAAATATAATATCAAAGACTAAATTTACAATTACTGCTCCAAGCAGTAACAAATTAGGGAATTTTACTATTTCATAAGACTGTAAAAATTCTTTTATTCCCTGATATAAAAACATTCCAAACATTGAAAAAGACACTATTGTTATATATTCTTTTATATGAAAAGTTAGTTCTTTTTCAAAAGATAAGCCGTCAATAAAGTATTTTGAACAATAGCAGATTACTGAGAATATGACTGCTAAAATTGAAGAGAAAACAATGCTGGTTAAAAGATATTTTTTTGTTTGCCGTCTTGAGCCTCTCAGGTTTGAAAGTATTATGGATATTGCATTTAAAATACCAAGTCCCAATATAAATATGGTGAATAATATTGAATTTGCAATACTTATGGCTGCCAGTGAATTTATGTTGTATTTCGCAACAATTAATATGTCTGTTGCTCCGATTAATGTATGCCCTAAATTACCTATCAATAAAGGCAGAGAGAGTATTATTAATTCTAAAAAATAATTTTTGTATTTTATAAAAGGAATAAAAAATTTATATCTTTGATAAAGATATGTTGCGGCATTGTATAACATTACTTCAATATTAAGCCGTTTTGCCTCTTGTTTTATGTATTCGCACAGTGCTAATATATTTGAAACGGCATGATAATTATCTTTATTTTTTTCATAAAAATCATGCTCTACATCAATAATTACGGATTTAACTCCTGCTGTTTTTGTTTTTTTCAGCCACTCGTCAATTTCTTTTTTACTGTCATTAATTTTAGGAATTATTACATATTTGGACATAACGTTATTACCTGAGGTAAGTTTTGCATATTTTTGAGTATTCTGCCAAATTTGATTGCAGTGTTCGTTATTTTTAATACGCTTATATGTATCTTCAAACCCTGAATCCTGCGAAATTATAACCTGTATTTTATTTTCGCTGATACCTTTTTCAAGTACGGATGCATATTTTATCCCTGAAGTATGAACAATAATCTTTTTAGCACCTGTTTCAAGCAGGTATTCTATAATTTCATCAAATTCATCAAGAATGGAAGGTTCACCTCCGGCAAATGTAATTTCACCATCAGATGAAAATTTCACTTTCTTTAAAATCTCTTTTAATATCGGAAGCGCCTTATAATGTTGAATTCCATTTTGATATTTATTATCATTCCTTGTATAACAGTATAAACAATCAGAGTTACAATAAGTCCAATGATTAAAATGTATGTATTTTATAACAGGCGCTTGTGAATCCCAATCATTTTTTTTTAAATTAAAACAGCCTTCACAGCTTGAATTTATTCTCCCCGATTTATTTTCATTAATCAATTTTTCTCTTTCAGAGAATAAATTGTCATAATTAATACTGTTATTTTCAATATCAGCAAGTTTTATAGCACCGGAACCCTTATGACATCTGAAACAACATATTTCAATTCTGTCAAGTTCAAAATCTATAGCATTTCTTAACCAATCACAGCTGATATATTTATTCGGCATGTTCTCTTAACTTTATATACTCTTCTTTATGTGATTTCATATGACTTGCTCTGTCATAAAATTCAATATTTTGCATATCGTATCCCAGTGCCTTTTCATACATATATTCCAATAATTCATATATATAATCAGGAACATTGTATTTGTTTTGTTCGTACCAACCGCCTTCAACATCAAGTACAACACTTTTTACGCCTGCTTTTACTGTGTAATCAAAAAATTTGTCAACTTCTTCTTTGTTATCATTGTATCCGGGGTAGATAATATACTTTGTTTTTGCTTTATATTTGTTTTCACCCTGACTTTGAGTGTAACGTGCCATATTTTCCCAAACTTTGGCAAAATGATTTACTCTTTTTATATTTATATAAGTTTCAGGACAGCCTGAATCAACAGAAACAACAAGAGTAAGCTTACTTTCTGATAAGCCTCTTTCTATAGCTTGTGAGTATTTAACCCCCGATGAATGCACACGGATATTATCACAACCTACATCTAATAATAGATTTACCATAGGTTCAAACTCAGGTAATAAAGCAGGTTCACCCCCGCCGAATCCTATTTCGCCTCCGCCTCTTATTTTCCCCATATCTGCTAATTTTTTTATGACAGGAAACATATTATAATTTTTTCTTGTATTAAAATAATCGGATTGTTCATTTGTAAAACAGTACTTGCACTTGCAGTTGCACTGAGTCCAATGATTAAATACCATATAATTTATATAGTCTTCATCATCCCATTCACGTTCTTTTAAAAATATACAGCCTTTACAGCGTTCAAGAATAATTCCGTTTTTGTTTAATTCACGCATTTTACGCTTTTCTTTGAAAAACTTATTCCAGTTAATCATCTCACCTTTATAGTTATCAATAAGAATCTGTCTGCCTCCGCCTTCATGACAGTTAAAACAGCACATTTTTATATCTTCATAATCTACGTTAAATCCGTGCTGAACATATTCACAGCTTACATATTTCTTTGGCTGTTCTTTTTGTTTAAATAATGAAATTAATTTTTTTAGCATATTCCCCTCAATTATTTAAGCTATACCAGTTCCTGAAAAAAGCAAGTCCGGAATTTGCGCTTTTCTCCGGATGAAACTGTACTGCCGTTATATTCTTCTTCTTTATTGATGAACAAAATTTAATGTTATATTCACAATATGTACTTATTATACTTTTATCTTCAGGTTCAACATAATAAGAATTAACAAAATAAAAATAATCATTTTTTAAATTTTTATCTGTTCCTGTTGATATCAATTTATTCCAGCCGACTTGCGGAATTTTTCCGCTTTTAAAACGTTTAACTTCACCTTTAAAAATTCCGAGTCCTTCAACGCCTAAAGCTTCTTCACTTCTTTCAAATAATATTTGAAGTCCTAAACATATACCAAGAAAAGGAATATTTTGCTCGCAACAATCTTTTATGACTTCAATCAACCCTTTTTTTTGAAGATTTTCCATGGCTTGAGCAAAATGCCCTTGACCGGGGAATATAATTCTTTCGGCTTGGAGAATTTTACTTTTGTCGGATGTTATTTCAAACGGAATTTTAAGGAATGTCAACATATTCGCAACACTCCTTATATTTCCTGCTTCATAATCTATTATTACCGTATTATTCAAAATAGAAACCGTCTTCTTTTAATCGTTTTATTACTTCATGCATTTGGTCTTCGGAAGCGACAATAGACATTCTGAACCATCCTTCGCCGTTTTCGCCGAAGCCTGAACCAGGAACTAAAACAACACCTGAAGTTTTTAATACGTCATCAGTAAATTCTTTTGCTGTTTTGTATTTCGGCGGAATAGGAAGCCATAGATAAAACGTTGCTTTTGGAGGATTTATTTTATCCATAGGCCAGCCCAGGTCTTTAAATCCGTCTACCACAATTTTTTGCTTGCGTTCAAATCTGCGGTTTGCTTCAACAATATATTCATCTCCTTCTTTAGAATTTAGAATATCTGATGCCGCTTTTTGAATCGGTTTATATATACCTGTATCTATTGTTGATTTTAGCTTTCCCAATACTCCTACAGCTTCAGAATTACCGCAAACCCAGCCTATTCTCCAGCCTGTCATTGAATATGGCTTAGAAAAACTGAAAAATTCAACGGCAACATTTTTTGCACCTTCAATTTCAAATACGCTGTGAGCTTTTGGCGCCCCTTCAAAGGTTAAATCAATATAAGCGGCGTCTGAAATCAAAAGAATTTTGTGTTTTTTACAGAATTCAACTGCTTTTTGAAGATATTCTTTTGTACAAATTGCTCCTAACGGATTATTCGGATAGTTAATTATAAGTGCTTTAACTTTATTTTTGTCATAGCCGTCTTTTTCCAGATTTTTTATAACTTCTTCAAAATCAGGCATATAATTATTTGCGGGTGTCAGAGGAATACCATAGCTCATACCTCCTGAAACTTTAACCATTTCTTTATATGAAGCATATCCTGGGTCGGGGATTAAAATAATATCTCTATCTTTCATATTTGTTTTTGGATTAATTAAAGCTCTGATTAAGTTTGCAATACCTTCTTTTGAACCAATTAAGGCACATATTTCAGATTTTGTATCAAAATCAACGCCCGTACGTTTTTTCATATTTTTGGCAATAGCATCAAGTAAGTAATTTTCACCTTTAACCAAAGTATATGTGTGCATTCCGTCTGTATTAGCGTATTGTGTTATTTTATCCGTAACCAATTGAGGCGGTCTTTCTACGGGCGCTCCCATAGCCAGGGATATAGGCGCTCTGCCTTTCGCTGTTAATTCGGGTGCTAATTTCGCTGTATCCATTTTAATCTGAATCATTATGTATGTTTCTAATGATTGTACGTAATCGTTAAATAATTCTTTCATTTTATTTCTCCAACTGTTTTATTTTCTGTTTGAAATGCCCACGCATTATGATTGTGAATACTTTCTTGTGCTTCAACTTCTACTTCATAAAAAGTAATTTTTTCATCTGCTTTCAATATTCCGACTACTTCTCTTAGTACATCTTCAACAAATTTTGGATTTTCATAAGCAGTTTCCGTAACATACTTTTCATCACATCTTTTTAATATTGAATAGACCTGACTTGAACCGCAAGATTCAATTTTATCCACCAAATCTTCTATCCAAATTATATCATTTTCATTATAGCTGACTTTAACTTTTACCATTGTTCTTTGATTATGCGCCGAATATTTTGATATTTCTTTAGAACAAGGACACAAAGTTGTTATAGGAACTTTTACTCCCAGTATAAATTTATAGTTATCACCGTCCAAGTCGCCTTGAAAGGAACAGTCATAACCGACAGGGAATTCCATTAAGCTTACAGGTGCTTTTTTGTTTATAAAATATTTAAACTCAAACTTTACGTGTGCGCTTTTAGAATCTAATCTTTTTTTTACCTCGCAAAGTAACCCTTTTATATCAACGCCTAAAAGATTTCTGCTGGAAAAATCGCTTAGGACTTCTATAAATCTTGACATATGAGTTCCTCTGTAATTATGAGGCAGGGTAACACTAAGCCGAGCTTTCGCCGAAACGACTTGGCTTTCAGCATTTTTACGTTCAATAATTAATGGTACTTCTACTCCGTTGACTCCGACTTTTTGAATATCTATACCACGTGTATCTTTTTGATTTTGTATATCTTTAAGTTGTTCTTGCATTTTACTCTGTTTCAGAATTTTCTAATGTGTCGTTTTCCATAGCAAGAAGAAGTTTTAGAGCTGCAATTCTTTGAGTTTTTGGCGGAGCTGCTCTTAAAAGTTCTATTGCTTTAAGCATTACGGGGTCATTATCATACCATCTGTTTCCTGTTTTGGAGAATTTTTGTGTGATATCATAAATTCTTTCAATGACGTCTTGTGCAACCTGTTCTTGCAGTGAAATTATAAATTCAGCTGCTGCCGATTTCGTATCATCTGTTTGTAATTTTAACAGTTCCAATGCTTCTTTTAATATCGGATCATTGTCATACCAGCGTCTGTATGCTTCTGCCATTTAGACTCCTCGCTTTTCTTGTATTAGTTGTAAAATTATTTTTTTAGTTTCTTCAAATACTTCATCTATGGATTTTGTTCCATCTATTTTTTTTATTCTGGCAGGATTTTCTTTCTGGATTGTTAAATATCCTTGATGTACTTTTTCGTGAAAAATGATTCCTGATGATTCCATTCTGTCTTTTTCTTTTCCAATCCTTTGTTGAGAAATTTCTGTCGGAATATCATATAACAATGTTAAATCGGGAAGAAGCCCTCTTATTGCTATATTATTTAATTTCATCAATAATTCAATATCCTGACCTCTTGCATAACCTTGATATGCTATTGTTGAATCTGTATATCTGTCGCATAATACGATTTTCCCTGATTCTAAAGCGGGTTTTATAAATGTTTCTACGTGCTGCGCTCTATCTGCCAAGAATAAAAACATTTCACATTTATCTGAAACAACTCCGTTATAATTAAGCAGAATATTTCGTATTTTTTCGCCTATTTCCAAAGCTCCCGGTTCTCTTGTTGTTACAACATCATAACCTTTTTCTTTAAGAAACTTTTCTGCAAGCTCTAACTGAGTAGTTTTTCCGGAACCGTCTATTCCTTCAAATGTAATAAAATAACCTTTTGTCATTAAAGAATATCCCATCCTGTATATTTTCTCAAAACTTTTGGTATTGTTACCGTCCCGTCTTCATTTTGGAAATTTTCAAGGATTGCGGCAAATGTTCTTCCTACAGCCAGTCCTGAACCGTTTAATGTATGAACAAATACCGGTTTGCCCGTTTCTTTTGAACGGTATCTTATATTTGCTCTTCTTGCTTGGAAATCTCCAAAGTTTGAACAGCTTGATATCTCTTTATAGGAATTGTATGATGGAAGCCATACTTCTAAATCATAGCATTTTCTTGCGGAAAATCCTATATCTCCCGTTGATAGGGCAACTCTTCTATATGGAAGCTCTAACAATTCAAGTATTCTTTCGGCATTCCTTGTTAATTTTTCGTGTTCTTCTACACTTGTTTCAGGAGTGCAAAGCTTAACAAGTTCTACTTTATTGAATTGATGCTGTCTTATTAATCCTCTTGTATCTTTACCCGCAGAACCTGCTTCACGTCTAAAACAAGGTGTATATGCCGTCATATATTTAGGAAGGTCATCTTCATTTAATATTTCTCCCGAATATATGTT
>CANROV010000006.1 GCA_947632315.1 Candidatus Gastranaerophilales bacterium | reverse complement strand
CTCGCAATGCTCAGGCAGATGCTGCAAGACAATTTGGTTTGAATGAAGGAAGCACCAAAATTGAACAGGTTGTCAATGATCAAACTTCTCTTTTGAGTTATGCTGACAAACAACCTGCTGGAATGAGTGCTTTGCATGAAGTTCTCAGAAACAAACCTCAATTCAAAACAGCAAAAGGCTTCCTTAAACCAGGACAACACAGAAATTATGCTAGTGACACAGCCGGTGGATTTGGGGATATTGTAGGCGAACAAGTTGCTGCAGAAATCTTCAAAGAAAATCCAAATGTTATGCAAAATAAAGAAGACAAATCATTAATTGTTTACTATCCAACTGACCCAACAAATCCAAACTTCACAAGCAGAGAAGATTCAGAGAAATATTTGAAAGGACTTGGATATTCAGACGCTGAAACCAAAGCATTCCTTGACAATTATGAAGCAGCATATTCAAGACAATATACAATTGACACTGCTTTAGTAAATGGGCCAACTGGGGGAGAAGAAAAACCACCAGTTGATCCAACTGAAATAGAAGCGGCTGTTGAAAGTTATACTGGTATAACTTCTTGCAATCCACAATTCTTATCAGACAGATATCTTTATGTTAACTATAACAACGGAACATCTCTTGCAAGAATTGAACTTGGTGATGGGTCAACGCTTGTAGAACGCATTGAAAATAATAAAGGTGTTGTAAGCGCAGAAAATGCAGAAATTATTTTCGATGATTACTTTGATAACAATCATGATAAACTAAACTTATACCGTGACAAGGATTGCAGGAATTATGGTGGAGCAGCCAATGTTACAGTATATGCTATGACGCCAGCCCCAGAAAATGGGAAATTTTCACCAGTTGCATTTCTTGTAGTAAAGGATGCAGGCAAAATTACACAAATTGTTGAGAGAAAATTGGATTCCATTCAACTTAAAGACGGAGCAATCAGGGATGATAATGAAATTATTTGTGCATCAATGCTTGCAAGCAACCATGATAGATATGGTGTTCGCTTTAAGAACATTGAAGGTGGAGAAATAAGCAACATTCCAGATGATCCTGATTATGGTGTTGATGTGACAAACGGAGATTACGCAAATTCATACACCAACCAGGCGGCAAAAATCCTCAGTGATGCTGGAATTGGCCTTGGCAAATAAATAAAAAGCAAGTCATTTGACTTGCTTTTTTCATTAAAATGATTGACAAAAACTTTGGAATAGTGTAATATAAAGATAACCATAAAGAGTGTGCTAGGGACAGCCCCGATGACCACACAGCAACCTACTAAAATGAAAGGTGCTAATGCTTGGATGATGAGGTTACAAAAAAGACTCATCATTACGATGAGTCTTTTCTTTTGCCACCTTTATGAGAGTAATACACAATAAAAGAAAGGAGGCAGAAGATGTCTAAATTTATTACAAAAACAGAGCTTGTTGCTCAAAAATCGGACAATCAACACGCACACAACGTCGGGGAAATTTATCCTCAAATTTTTTCTCACGACAAAAATCTTGAATTTAGTGAGAATATGCCAATGGAAGCAGGAATAATATGGCTTGGAGCGTATTATTTAGAAAATAATCTGTTTCCAAAAGTTAAATGTCCTATTTGTAAGGAAGAAGAAGCTTTAGTTCCATATAAAGCTGTTGGTTCTCCTCTTTCGGGATGTCATACAATTTCTTTTTGGTGCAAAAATTGTCATGAACAATTGGTTACGAACGATTATAAGGAATATTTCAGGTTAATAATCGATTACATTAAAAACCATAGAGAAGAATTAAGCCCTAAAATGATTAAAGGCAGATGTTCTGTTCAAACATCAATATAATTTAAAACTTTGTGTTTAATAAATCAAAACGGCAGAAATGGTAATCAATAACTACTTCTGCCGTTTTTTATAAGTTTATTACAATATTTATGTATGAAAATATTTAATCATACAAAGTTTTAGTCATCATCGTCTCTGTCATTGTCATCATCGTCATTAAAGAAATTATTATATAATACATAACCGCATAATAAATATATAATAAAATCAAACATAGATTTTCCTCACTGATTTATTACATTATTATTATAAAATTATACAACGTCAAAACCGGACACACCTTTAAAATTATTAAAAAAATTTAAAAGCACGTTGCAGAAATAATAAAACTAAGTTTTATAAAATAATTATTTCTTGACAATAATTAGATATCTAACTATAATACATTTATGAAAAAATTATTGTCATTAATCTCAAAAATTCACGAAAAAGGGAATCGTTTTATTGTTGAAGAATTAAAAAGAAACGGGATAGAGGGGCTTGTACCAAGCCATGGGGATATTTTAGTCTGCCTTTATGAACAAAATAAAATGACAATGAAAGATATATCGGATAAAATTCATAGAACAAGACCGACGGTTACGGTTTTAGCAGATAAACTTGAAAAGCTGGGCTATGTAAAAAGAGAAGCGTCAAAAGAGGATAATCGTTATACATATATTGTTTTAACAAAAAAGGGGTTAGATTTTAAACCTGTTTTTGAAAAAATATCAAATGATTTAAACGATATGCTTTATAAAAATTTATCAGATAGTGAAGCGGATACTCTTGAAAAATTACTGAAAAAAATATAAAAAGGAGAAAAATATGGCAAACTTTAAAAATGTTGAAATTGGGACAATACAAGAAATCGGGCAGAAATATGAAAACGGAAAAGCATTTTTACACGATTTATTAGGTTTGACAAGCTGTGAAATTTCAGTTAATTCAATGCCAAAAGGTGTTAAATTACCCTTTAATCATAAACACAAACAAAATGAAGAAATTTATATATTTTTAAAAGGCGAAGGAATAATGACACTTGATAATGAAGAAATCCAAGTTAAAGAAGGTTCTTGCGTAAAAGTTCTGCCGGAAGCCAAAAGAACAATGGAAGCAAAAACAGATTTACAATATATCTGTGTTCAAGCTAAAAGCGGAAGCTTAGAACAGTTCGGTTTTGGTGACGGCGAGTTGTGTTAACACAAAGGAAATAATATGGATTTAATTAAACGCAATAAAGAATTAATGAAAAAATTTGAGACAATGATAAACACTGCTGATGAAAAATTAGCACAAGAATTAGTTGCCCCCGGTGCGGCATTTTATACTCCTGCAAGTCCTGAACCGCTTTATGGAGGCAGTGGCTATTTGTCTGTTGTCCATTGGATGAGAAAAGGTTTTTCGGATGTTCAATGGCATATAACGGATATGGCAGCTGATGTTGATAAGGTTGCAGTTAAATGGGATTTAACGGGAACAAATGATGGCGAATTTATGGGAATTAAACCGACAAATAAAAAAATCTCTGTTTGCGTTATGAATTTTTATTATTTTAATAAAGAAGGTCAAGTTATAAATGATATAGCGGCAGAGGGAATGATTGGGATTTTGCGTGGTATCGGAGCATTGTAGCAACAGATATTACAGTTTGGAATTTATAAAATGATTATAAATACGGGCGGAAGAACGGATACTGTTCAATACTATAGCGAATGGCTATTAAACAGATTCAAAGAGGGGTTTGTATATTCAAGAAACCCTTTTTACCCGACTAAAATTACAAGATACGAATTAAATTCCGAAGTTGTTGATTGCGTTATTTTCTGCTCTAAAAATTATGAGCCGATTTTAGGCAGATTAAATGAAATTACGGATAAATATAATACCTACTTTTTCTATACAATAACGGCTTATGAAAAAGATATTGAACCAAATGTTCCAAGTATAGAAAAAAGTATTGAAATTTAAAAAACTAAAACACAACGGGATGAGAAAAAATTGTAATTGTATAGAATCAAGAGATATAGGGTTTTATGATACATGCCCGAACGGTTGTAAATATTGCTATGCAAATTCAACGCCTAAAAAGGCAATTGAAAATTATAAACTGCATAATTCTAATTCTCCTATTCTTTTTGGCGAAATAAAAAAAGAAGATATTATACAAAAAGGAAATCAAAAAAGCTTTATTAATAAAGCAGAAACTGTTCAAAATTTGAAATTATTTTAAACAAATTTAAAATCAACTTGCCGAAATAATTGTACCAAAATATCTGTTTATAAATATTTCGTGTTAAAAATTATACAAGTTTGTTTGAATTTTTAAAATTTACTATAATTTCATATAAATTTTAAAATTAATGTACAGTTATTTCTAAATTTAATTCCTTCAACATTTCTTTATCTTTTTTAATTTCCTCACCTTTCGTGGTCAGATAATCACCTGCAAGAAGTCCGTTAATTCCTGCTCTTAAACCTAATTTTTGAGTTTCTTCCGATAATCTTTTATTTCTTCCGCCTGCGTATCTTAAAATCGCTTTTGGCATTGCAATTCTAAATATGCAAATTGTTCTTAGGACTTCTTCTTGCGTAATTTTATCGACGCAATTTTCTAAAGCCGTACCTATAATCGGATTTAATACGTTTATAGGCACGGTTTTGGGGTTTAACTCCGCTAAAGATAGAGCCATATCAATCCTATCAAATTTTGTCTCACCCATTCCCAATATTACACCGCAACATGCCTCAATACCGTTTCTTGTAACTGATTTAACCGTTTTAATCCTGTCTTCAAAATTATGTGTTGTACAAATTTTAGAGTGATAATTTTTTGAGGTGTTGATATTGTGGTTAAATCTTTCAACTCCGGCTTCTTTTATTTTTTTAATCTGTTCTTCATCTAATAAACCTAAAGAAGCACAGCAATGTATATTTGGAATTGAAGAAACTGATTTAATCATCTGTAAAATTTTTTCAAAATCCTCTCCCGGTTCACTTCTCCCTGATGTAACTATACAGAATCTTGTTGCACCGTTTTCTTTTGCTTTCAAAGCAGATTGATAAACTTCTTCAACTGATAACAAAGGATGGCAAATTATATCAGCATGGTTATATGAACTTTGAGAACAGTATTTGCAATTTTCTGAACATTTCCCTGTTCTTGCACTAATTATGGAACAAACTTCAACTTCATTATTAAAGTTTTCTTTTGTAATTTGTTCAGCCTTTAAAATCAGTTCTTCTAAATCTGAATCATATAATTTTAATAATTCTTCTCTATTCATTTTTACTTCCTTTTTGTTTGGCACTTGAAACCAATTAAAATGTTATGCTATACCCTAACATATTACAAGTATTAAATTTTTTCAACATTTGGCTATTGACAATGATTTTTTTTATTAAATAATAAAAATATGATTAAATTAAATGCAGTTAAAGTACAAATTTGTTGCTGTAAGTTCTTATGTTTAAGGACTTAGTTTTAGTGCGATAAAATTTTTACTTTATATGTAGTCCTTAAACATTTTGTTTAAGGCTATTTTATATGCTTTAGCCGGTGAAAATAACAATTAATACAATAATAAAAAAAGGAATAAACAAATGAAAATAAACAATAAAACAACGCTAAACCTAAATTTTAAATCTTTTAATTTAACACCTATATCCAAGGCTCTTTATACTTTGAATAATAACGATATGCTTAATGCATCCTTTGTTGATGTATTCGCTATGGATACACCAAGAACAATAGTAGAAACTAAAAACAGAGGTAAACAAGCAGGAATTGAGATGGGGTTTAGAGAATATACAGGCACTTTTATTGCCGAATTCAGTGCAACCGTCTTTGCAATTCTTTCATCAAAATTATTAAATAAATTGTATAAACCAAATATTAAAATAAACAGTTCAAGCTGGATTACAAATAAAGGACTTCAAACATTTAATGAAATTTTCTCTAAAACGGATAAAACTCCAAAAGGGTTTGTTGACGGAGTATTAAATTCTATAACGGGACTGGTTGGAAGTAGATACAAAGCATTTTCTTCTATTGATAAAGGGAAAACAGAAAAAATTGCTCAAACGCTTACCGGGTTAATCACAAATGATGTTGATAAATCAACAATAAAGAAAACTTTATCATCAGTTCAAGATGAGATTGTCCAACTTTTAGGAGCAGACAACAACATTATTATAAAATCAGCAGATAAAGAATTCAGTTCAAATTTAACTCATATTTTAAGAGATACGGTAGATGCGGGTAAAAATATATTCTTTAAAAAAGGTATGCAGTCAAATGAAATAATTAATAAATTGAAATTTCTAAATAACTCAAAAATTGCAATTGCAATACCCGCTTCAATGTTATTAGCAATAACAAATCAATATATAAACAGACGACTTACAAAGAAAAGAACGGGAATTGATAATTTTGTCGGTGAAAACGGTTATGAAAATAATGTTAAAGATAAAAACAACAAAGGCAAAGAAAAAGGATTATTGGCTAAAAAAATGTTATCGGCAGGCATATTTTTATTAATGCTTGCTAAAGTTATGGGACTCAAAAAACCTTCTGATTTAATTAACAAACTTGAATTTACAGGCCCCGCAACAGGCGGTAACGCGATAAAAACAATTTACGGAACGCTTATTTTAGGCAGAATATTTGCTTCTAAAGATTCAACGGAATTAAGAGAAACAAATGTAAGAGATTATTTGGGATTTTTAAACTGGCTTGTTTTAGGAGGTTTTGTAGCAAAAGGAGCAGGACAAATATTAGACCCTAAACAAACAAACTTGTTTAACATTTCACAACAAGGAAACGGTATAAAACATTGGCTTAAAGATGTTTCTTTAAAATCTCAAAAAGAAATAATAGCTCAAGGCGGAAATATAAAGAAAAATCTTAGAAACTTAAATATAGCTCAAATATCAGGTATTGCATACTCTGCATTAATGCTTGGAGTATTGCTTCCAAAATTAAATATTTGGATGACAAAACACAATAAAAAATTTAGTTTAAACATTTTTAAACAGCTAAAAGCACCTGAAAAGCCGGAGATTAAAAAAGGAAATAATAAAAACTTTTCGGAACAAAAGCGGGTTCTTAAATCAAACTTGCAAAAAGAATATATTTTAACAAACGAATTTCAGCAATTAATAAGCGAAAAACAAAAATCATACAATTTGTGAGCAATTTTATAATGTGATTCTTTTGAAAAATGCAATCTGTCAAGTGGTGAAACTTTAACAATATTATCCCAATCAAAAAACAGGCAGTTATTTTCTATAGCCGATTTTTCATAAATTGCCTCGGCTCTTATTTTATTGTATTATAACTAAAAAATATTTGTTATAAAGGGGCTGAAAATGTCGAAAGATAGCATTCAAACCACTCGGCAATTCCAAAAAACATTAACACAGAGTTTAGAAAAATATTTGCTTGCAATCTATGATATTTCAAAAAATAATTCAAATATTATAGTTAAAGATGTCTCAAAGTATTTAAAAATTGGCGGAGCCTCTACTGCTTGTGCAATAAAAACTTTAGCTAAAAAAGGACTTATAAATTATATTCCCTACGGAAATATTACACTGACTAATGAGGGAATGAAGCTTATTCAATTAAAAATTTACCGACATAATACAATCTCAAATTTTTTAAACCAAGTTTTAGAAATTGAAAAAACTTCTGCGGAAAAGAATGCAAGCATTATTGAGTATTCAATGACAGAAGATGTTCTGATAAAATTTGTGCATTTTATTGATTTTATGAAACAGTGTTCCTGCAAAGATCCTAAATGGTTAAAAAGCTGCAAACATAGTCTAAAGAATGGAAAAATTTCAAAGAAGTGTACAAACTGTGTTTCAAGTCAGGGCAAATGTAAAGATTGTTGTTCTTAATAGTATAAAAATTAAGCCTTTATGAAATAATATGAAAGTTTAATGCCGATTTTACTAAGTAATTAAAATAATAGGGGCTATGTGTTTTTTTTTATATTAAGCAATAGTAACTTAATAACTATACGTTAGTACAGTTTGCTGTTTTTTTAATATATGCATTATAGTATGCTTTGGCATTTTCACAAAGAATGGGGGATTTTTTCATAAAACCGCTGCTATCAAGCATAGTGAAAGTAGAGCAATACATGCAGAACTTACAATAATCATATTTAAAACATTCTTTTAAATTGGATTTTATAAATTGTTCTCTAAATTTTGGCAGGATATTTTCTTGAAGATCTCTAAAAGAGGTTAAATTATAGTTTCCTAAAATATAATTAAAACCTACGCAAGGAGTAACATTCAAATCAGGTCTGATATTTAATTTTAATTTTCCGGCTGAGCATATTTGATTGTTAGTTTTTTTAAATTCAGGTCTTATTTCTTTAGGATTAAATGAGTTATAATAAAATTTTTCTATATCTTCAAAACTGCATTTAGCATATAGATTATTATTATTTATATTATGAATAAAAGTACAGTCAGAAATGAACTCTGACCCGATTTCCCGGGCAAATTTTTTAACCTCTATGTAACTGCCTATGTTAAATGAAAACTGTTGGCAGGTTATAACTACACATATATTATTTTCACGTAATCGTTTAATAACATTTAAAGTTTTAAAATGAGAACCTTTAACACCTGAATATAGTCATGGATTTCAGGATTCATCGAATACAATGAAATTTGAATGTTATTGGGATAAATACTTATAATTTCTTTAAATAAATCATCATCATCGTAAAGTTTTTGTGCATTAGTCAATATGTATAAAGGCATATTTTTTTCTCTGACGTACTTTGCAATTTTTAAGAAATCTTTATTTATAGTACATTCCCCGCCTGTTAGAGAAATTGAATATATATTACTTGAATAAGCATCATCAATAATTTTTTTAGCCTGCTCATAATTAATAGAATATTCATCCATGTCTTTAGGATTGTAGCAGTGTTTACAATTTAAATTACATTTGTAGTTAAGCTCCAACTTCAACGAGGCAATTATATCATTTTCCCAAAATAACTTATCAAGTTTTGCGGCAAAGTATTTAATATTTTCACTTTTATTATTGATAGCACCTTTAAAATTATTTTTTAGAAGCTGCAAAAGAAAATCTTCTTTTTTTTCGGATTTTTGCCATTGTTTCGATAACTTATCTTTTAATATAAAGATAAGATGATTTTTTATATCTTCAACTAAAGCAATTTCGGATATATCAGTCTTAATTTTAAATATCCTTGATGTTATATGATTTGGCATTCTCATGATTATTTTATTTATATTATTATCTTCTTAAATTTTAAATATTTTATTTGCCACTATCTGGAGCCCCTACACAGCTGCCCCCCCATTACCAACATTATCAAATGCTCGAGCAGCACCAGCAATTAGTACATCATCAGGGAATCCCAAAATATCTGAATAAAGGTCATTGATTTCCTCTATTGATAAATTATTATCATCATTATCATTATTCATATTTATTTCCTTTCAAATTTAACATTTTACCCAATTTTATCTGTAATTCATTATGATTTTTTATGAAAAAAATAAAACCTGAGTGCGGCGTAAACGTCATCTCACAGAAATATATTTTGTTTTGGTATATCATCCAGTCAACACGTACAAATTTAAAACCTTTTGCAAGATTTTCACTTAATTCTTTTGCCTGTTTTATTATTTCATCAGCTTCAGCGTGTATAATTTCATTAGTATAATAAAATTTAATATCATTTTGATTAAAGTTCCCATCAAATGAAGTGATTTGACGATGTGAAAACTTATTGTTTATTATAACATTTCTGCATTTTTGAATAATTTTAGCTATTCCGTTAAAACACCAAACTTCAATTTCATCAGCAGATTCATTTAAATTTTCCAGAAGTAATGGTTCAATAATAATTTTTGGATTAATATTTTTATATTGAGTTTCAAAATCACTCCAGCCGAAAAATGACTGATTTAACCAGCTGTTTATATACATACGGCAAGAATCAAATAACTTTCTATTATTTAAAAATTCCTGCTTGTTTCTAACTTTAACATGCCATTTACAACCATGGTTACATTTGATAATAAAAGAAACAGGAAGGGATTCAAACGGTATATCATCAAACTTATCACCTATCCATAAAGCAGTTTTTAGATAAATCTCGCCAATTGTATTTCTTACCCAATCACGAACTAATACTTTATCCGTCAATTCTCTTTTTTGCTGATTATTATCATATATTTTTATCCACTGTATTTTTTCATTTAAAGTTTTAGGTCTAAGAAGATTTAACTTTTCTCCGGTTTTAATTAAGTATGCTTCAGAAAGATAATATGGATAATCTTTTTCATTAAGGCTCATCATAAAATCGTATTTAAAAACAGATTCTCCATGATGTCTCAAATGATAAAAATAATTTTGCTTGTTTTTATAAGTGAAGTAATTTTTAAAAAGATTTTTAACAAAGGGAATTTTCAATATATTAGAAGTAGAATTCTTTTTAAATGAAATATCTTGTTTAGAATTTTTACAAAAGAATAATCTAAATACCCCCCCCCGCACATAAATGCACGGGATTCAGATATTTAATAAAATCTGAAAATAAACGCAAGAACTTATTCATATATCAAGTATAAATCAATTATTATCATTTTGCAAAGAAATTTATTAACAATTCTAAAATATTTTTTCGCTTTACAGTATTTTCTTTTAACTTTCTCTCAATAACAACACGTCCAACACCTTCTATTAAATAATTTATTTTATTTTTCTTTGCAGTTTTTTCAAAATATAAAAAAATTTGTTTTAATTTTTTTGTAAATGGTTCATTTATATGCTCACGCATATAATAATGTTCAATTTCAGTTCTTATATTTGTACAATTAACCTTTCTGCATTTTTTTATAAATTTCTTAGCTTCATTAATATTGTCGTTAATTCCGGGAATAACAATATATTTAATTTCTACAACAGCATTAGGATTTTCTTTTGAAATTTCTACATATTTTGCAATATTTTGCCAAACAATATCAAAAGCTTTTACCCTTTTTATTTTTTCATAAATTTCTTTTGTTCCACTATCAACAGATATACATAAATTAACTTTAAAGTCTTTTAAAACGCAGGCTATTTCTTCTGAATATTTAATGCCTGAACTTAACAAAACCAAATATCCGTCGAATTTACGTGCGAGATTAAATATATAAAGAAGTTCTTCTCTTGGGTATTCAGCAATTTCTCCTCCTGAAATTGTGAACTTACAACCTTTATCAATTAAATTTTGTTCTTCTAAGAATTTCAAAACATCAATAATATCATATTTAATATCAATTTTATTAAATTCTTGTCTGTATTTTCCATTTTCAGTCTGTTCACAATATATACAATTACAATTACAATAAATTCTATTTGAAATAACAATTTCTTTAAGCTTGAAAAAAGACTCATTATCACTTATATCTATTCTATTTTCCAAAGTATTAACATTAATCAGCTCATATAATGTACAATCTTTTAAACAATAACATTCCCCTTTTCTATAGAAATCATTTAAATATGTATTTCTAATTTTTATATAATTTTTTAAATTAGAATAAAAATCAATTTCAGAAGAAATATCAACTCTTAACGGAGTATGTCTAATAGTGGCAGAACAACAAGGACAAATTTGAGTAGGAAAAAAACATATAGAATCTTTTAAAAACTTACAAACGTTCATAAGTTATACTTTACTATAAATAATTAAATTATTTCAAGAAATAAATATTATTTTTTCTCATTTCTTAAATTTATTTTAAATAAATAAAAAATTTTATTGATATAATAAAAGAGTACAAAATTGCATTATATTATTATGGATATCAAAGAATTTAGTATAAATCAACTATTATCTTTTTGCAAGGAAATTGGCTTCCGTGTAAACAACTGTTAGTCTTATCTGAAACGAAAATTATAATAGTATATTATTCATATTTTATTACTTCTATATTGAACTATTCAATTCATCTTCTGAATGGTCATTTAAAAACGGTTCCAAAATAGCGGACTCAAAATCTTATCTGTACCATATATATTATTTTTTTCTAAAAATAATAGAACCTGGTATTATTACAGCCATTCCTATAGATAATTCAATATTTTGAATATATTTAGGCAATTGAAAAAAGAACGGACGATAATTTGTCTGATTACGATTTTCACTAACACGTAATATTTTCATCCTATCCATAGCATAATCCCAAAACACTTGAGAATCAAGAATTTTAGGAGGATATTCAGGAAATGCGCCCATAGAACCTAACTCTAAATCTTCAATTATATAATAACCACCCTTTTTTAATAGCGGAAATAGCATTTCAAAACTCATTCTTTGACTACTCCAAGAATGAGAGCAATCATCAATAATACATTTTATATTGCTATAATTTCGCAATTTTAATGGTAAATTATTTGCCACAGAATCAGAACAAATAAAATGAATTCTGTCTTGTTCTACATTTTTACATTTAGGATTAATATCAACCCCAACAATAAAAGCATTTTGGAAATATTCTTTCCACATTTTTAATGATGCCCCGGTATAACAACCCAATTCCACTAAAGTAAATTCTTCGTTTCTCAATTCTTTTAAAAAAATTTCATATTTGTTTAAATAGTCATGTCCCGGAATAATAACTTGATTATTGCAATATTTACTGGCTTTATCTGTATTGTATTTAATTCCTAATTCATCAAGACTTAAAAATTCACTCATATAATACTCCCTATGCAAGTAATATTATACAATATAATTTATGCTTAATAATATTATCAATATAATCAATAAATTTTAATTTTATTGATATAATAAAAGAGTACAAAATTGCATTATATTATTATGGATATCAAAGAATTTAGAGAACGAATGAAGAAAAAAGAGTATGTTTATTTAGGTTCTGATATGTTTGAAATGTTCAATTATCTCAGCAAAGAAGCTCTTAAATTAACAATGGAGTTAAACAATAAATATCATACTCCTGAAGAAATAATAGAAATTTTTACAAAACTTACGGGAAGGAAAACAGATAAAACATTTAGAATATTTCCTCCTTTTTATACAGATTGCGGAAAAAACATAAAAACAGGTAAAAATGTATTTATAAATGCCTGCTGCAGATTCCAAGATCAAGGCGGTATTACAATAGGAGATAATGTTTTAATCGGACATAACACTACAATAGCCACACTAAATCACGATTTAAATCCTGAACATAGAGCAAATTTAACACCGGCACCCGTAAAAATAGGAAATTCCGTTTGGATTGGCGCTGACTGCACAATTTTACCCGGAGTTACAATCCATGATGGTGCTGTTATCGGCGCAGGAAGCGTAGTTACAAAAGATATTCCAAAAAATTCAATTGCCGTTGGAAATCCGGCAAAAGTTATAAAATCAATAAATATAAATTGTCAAAAAGTTTAATAAGATAAACAGAGGAATAAATATGCTAAAGAAAATTATAATATTATGTCTTATTATATTATTTTTTACGGGAGGCAGTGATATGAGCGAAGCAAAAAATATAAAACAGGAAAAATCATGGGATAAGGTATTCTCCCAAAGCACTAAAGTAGACCATAAAAAAATAACTTTTCACAACAGATACGGAATAACACTTGCAGCAGATATGTATATCCCTAAAGAATACAAGGGGAAACTTCCTGCGATAGCAGTTGCAGGGCCGTTTGGGGCAGTAAAGGAACAATCATCAGGATTATATGCTCAGGAAATGGCAGAACGAGGATTTCTGACAATAGCTTTTGATCCGTCATTTACGGGAGAATCGGGAGGTGAACCGAGATATATGGCTTCACCTGATATTAATACTGAAGATTTTATGGCTGCCGTAGATTTTTTATCTGTTCAAGATAATGTAGACCCAAACAGAATAGGGATAATAGGAATCTGCGGATGGGGCGGATTGGCAATCAATGCTGCCGCACTCGATACAAGGATTAAAGCAACTTTAGCTTCCACTATGTACGATATGAGCAGAGTTAATGCTTACGGATATTTTGACAAAACAGATGAAACCGCTCGATATGCAATAAAAGAAAATTTAAACAAGCAAAGAATTGAAGACTATAAAACAGGTAAATATAAAAGAGGCGGTGGTGTTATAGATCCGCTTCCCGATGACGCTCCATTTTTTGTTAAGGACTATTATGATTATTACAAAACAAAAAGAGGTTATCATAAACGCTCTTTAAACTCTAATGACGGTTGGAATGTCACAGGATGTATGTCTTTTATTAATCAGCCTATTTTAGCATTCGCAGGTGAAATAAAAAGCCCCGTATTGTTAATACACGGTGAAAAAGCACACAGCAGATATTTTTCGGAAGACGCTTTTAAAAAATTAAAAGGTGATAATAAAGAATTAATGATTATTCCAAACGCTGTTCACACTGACTTATATGATAAAAAAGATATAATACCTTTCGATAAAATTGAAACATTTTTTAAAACAAATTTAAAATAAGTTTAATAAAAAGCAGTATAAAAATAAAAATCTTATACTGCTTTTTTATTTTATCGCTTTTAAATTTACTTTTATTTTACTGTTTAAATTTCCTTCCAAATCAACTTTAAATATTTCCGTATCCTCTTCTTTTGCTTTTATATCGGGAATTTTATTTATTTTTAAAGTATATAAATTTTTTGTATATTCAGGCTTAAAAATAATTTTCATTATGAATGAAAGCGGAATATATAATACTTTTATTTTTTTCTGCTCATTTTTATTGTATTTTCCCCATATTATAATGTCGCCGTTTTGCTTCAATACATTATAATTACCCTCAATAAATAATGATAAATATTTCTGTTTTGAAAATATATTAACATTTTTAATATCATAATTATCAATATCAAATGTACCCGACAAATCGGAGCTAAATGCCTTAGCCTTTGAAATATCAATGTTAATAATATCTGATAGTCTTACTTTTATTGATTTTTTAATTAATTTAGAATTTTTAATCATAAATTCAGTACTGCCAAGTTTAGGCAGATACCCTTCAAGTACCTCGAATTGTGCTTTTGCATCAATCTTATCAAGTTTATTCTTTGTTTTTATATGAAGTTTTGCATTTGCTTTCCCTTGTATTTGATTAGGCAAATTAAATATAACATCCGCTACCGTATTTGAATCTATATTGTTTGCTTCAAAATTGATATCAGAAGAATGTTTTTTTATGTTATATATACCTTTTGCCCTTAATATACCTTTGGCAAAATTCATATCAGGAATTGAAAAATTAATTATATCATTTTTAAAACTTCCTATTATTTCTATATTATCAAGAGATATTCGCTTCTTTGTTAAATGATTTACTTTTATTTTAAGATTATCAATGGTCAATTCAGGCTGTTTATGAATTTTAGGATATTTTATTTTTTTCTTCACTCTGTGTATATGATATCCCTTTTTTATTTCATATCGGTCAAGAAACAAATTTAAATTATAAACTCTTAATTTATGACTGAATTTATTTTCAAAATTAATGTAACCTGAAAATGGAGAATCAACAAATGTACCATTTGCATTAATAATTATTTTCTTTTTATCTGCATTTACCTGTGCAGAGTTAAGATAAAAATCTTTATATTCGGTATCAGACAATTCAAATTGTCCGGTTAAAAGTTTTTTATCAAAATCATATTTAAGATTTCCGTTAAAGAATCCCCCGTCTAACTGCTCTTTGAAAGAACCTATTATTGACAAAGGAGCTTTTGAATTTGTTTTACACGTTAAATATACAGGTCTGTATTTTCCCGTATCTTTTGAAAATATACCTTTACCGTTTAATATTTTTTGTTTTTTCAAAGTTTTATCATCAGTTATTGAATACTCATAATTTTTTATTATTATTTCATCGGAAGTTTTAATCGTATTGGCAGTTAATCTGCGGATTTTATCATCAAATCCTAAATTTGCTTGTTTATAGTACAAATCAGAATTTTTATTTACTCTTGCCTCATAATTTATATTATTTTCACCCGGTTTGATATAATAATTTAAATATGCATCAACAGTTCCTTTTATAGCTAACAAAGGCATATACTGTTTAGTAAAGTTATTTGTTAATTCAGAATGCACAGTGCCTTTTATAATTCTTTTATTTTTTTTATATCCGTTAAGATTAAAGTCAGCAGAAACTTTTTCGTCTCCTATTTTACCGAATGCTTTTGCATTTATTTTATCTTCAATAAAATATGCAGTAAATTTTTCAAATTTAACAGGAATTGAGAACATTAATATTTTAGCTGAAAGGTTGTCAAAAACAGCTTCTCCGTTTACTTCTCCATCTTTAAAATGCAAATTTATACTTGTTAACCCGGAAAAATCACTAAAGTTATCAAGGAAATTTTTCTTTTGGTTTTTTAACGCTTTTAATGCATATACTAATGATGTTTCTAAATCATCTACAGGTATTTTTTCTCCCGTTAAATTTATATTATATTTTTTTTCATTTAGATTATAGTAACCGTTTAATTTTAAATCGGCTTCACCAAAAGTTATATAAAAGTCTTTTATTTTTATTATGTTGTCATAAATTTGAATTTTGCCTCTTCTTCCAACATACATTTTGTTTTTTAAAAGAACTGAATCTATCTCCGAATTAAAGAAACAGGTTATTTCATTTTTTATATTTTCTGTTTTAAAATTATTGATTTTTATTATTGTATTTTGATTATGATAATATTCTGATAATTTAATCTGAATGGTATTAATGTCTATATTAGGTATAAAATTCAAATTATTTTTTAAATTTTTACTTTTTTTATTATCTTTTAAAACTTTATCAAGTCCGGATTTATCCAGATATATTTTATCTATTTCTATATTATTTTTTTTCTTATTTAATAAATTGAAATGAAGGTATATATTTTCAATATAAAGTTTTTCTTTATCGGTTTTATTTTTTAAAAATAATTTCTTTAAATTTATTGTAAAAGAAAGATTATAATCGGTATTTAATTTTAAATTGTCAATTTGAAGCTCAATACCTGTTTTATTATAAATTTTTTCTTCGGCAAAATGTTCAAATTTTAAACTGTTAATAACAGGCGGAAGTACATACAGAAACATTAAATAAATAATAAAAACTGTAAGTATTATAATTAATAATATAGTTTTTAAATTTTTTTTAATTTTTACAGTCATAACAAAAGTATAATATAACCGCTAATTAACTGCAAATTTATCTATCCTTTTAGAATTATCAGGCATGCTCCCAATATCATTATTATACTTCCCAATAATTTTGAGAAAAAATTTTTTTCGTGGAATATTTTTACTCCGAGAACTACAGTCACAACAGCAGAAAGCTGAAATAAAGACAGTGCAAATGCTACATTCATTCTTTCAAATACATAATTTGTTGAATATTGCATAAAACCAAGACATAAAGCAGTAATTACCAATTGAAGCAAAGATGTATTATTTATTTTATTAGGTTTTCTTCCCGATAGAATCATTATAACAAAAGCCCAAAACAATCCCGTAAAACACCAAAACATAAAACATATTTCAACCGATGAATAAATAATAATTTTTTTTAGGAATACAGCTTCAATAGCTGTTAAAGTCATTGCAAGGAATCTAAGCTGAATTTCTTTTCTTTTAAAAAAAGACAAATTAAATTTTTCATCTTGAGAGCAGAAAATATATCTGCTTCCCCATACAATTAAAACCATACCTATAAGCCCCCAAACGGAAGGAATTTCTTTTAATAAAAGAAAAGCTATAAAAAGACTTATTATACTTTTATATGAATTAATCGGCCCTAAGACAGACAATTCACCTATATTAACAGCTTTTATCATGCACACCATTCCCATAGAACATAAAAAACCGCATAAGAATGTCAGGCAAAAAAACTTTAAAGTAAAGTCATAATCAAATAATATCGGCAGTTTAAACAAGCACATTAAACTTAATATCAAATAACTGTAAAAATTAATAATTACCGAAGAATTATTAACTGATAATCTTTTTTGAAACACGCCTGCTACAGGATTAGAAAATATTCGCAATAAAATAAAAAATATGAGTTGGATATTATGCATTAATAATACTCTTTAAATAACAGCATGATTTTTATTATATTCCAAAATATAATCAACCTGATGACAATGCTGAACATTTAACTCAAGTTCGTGTGAAAAATTATCAAAATAATTAATTAAATCATAATAATGAGAAGGCACTTTTATATGCTTATCTAATTTATATTTTTCATAATCAATATCCATGCGAACATTATTAATTTTGAGTTCTTTTGCCATATTAAGGAATTTTTTTACTTCTTCTTTATTATCATTTATATCATCAACAATAATATATTTAAGAATAATATTGTTTTTAGCATAATCAGAAGAGTCAGTATAAGTTTTTATATTAGAATAAAGCTTATCAAAGCAATCAACCTGCTTAATTTTTTTATAAGTTTCTCTGTCGCCGGAATCAGGTGATATAATTAGCATACATTTATCTTTTTTTAAAGCTTCATTAATTGATTCACAATATTTAATACCGGAAGTAAGAATTTCAATTTTAGAATCCAAATATGAAAGAAGCATATATAATAATTCTTCAAATTCGGGATGAATAGTAATTTCACCTCCGCTCATATATACAGAACAATGTTTTGATAGTATTTTATTTTCAATCAATGATTTTACTGCAGGCAATATTTTATATTTAGAAATCTGTTCACTGTTTTGATAACAACAATAAATGCATTTTGCATTACAAGCCAAACTGCAATGGAAATATAATCTATCAACCAAATTTTCAAAATCAGCAACTTTATTTTTTGTTTTATACAAATTTAATTCACTGCAATCCTTACAACAATCAGGAATTGTATTTTTATTAAAAAACGAATTTATATTTTTTACATATTCTTTTCTGATATTATAAATATAATTCCAATCAATTTCTTCTCCGAAATATTCAGGTATAAATACAGGGCCTTTGGCATTAGTACAACACGCTTTTATAGAATTATGGAAAAAATGAAGAGAATGCTTCATAAAGTGGCAGTCTAAATATTCATTTTTTTTTAATAAATTTGAAATAAAACACATATAAAAGTCCTAGCTTAACACTTTAATTTTAGGTTTATCAGACAAATATTCAATATGTTCTTTTTTTATAACTTCACCGGGTAATAAAATCGGAATACCCGGAGGATAATCGGCAATTACTTCCATAACTACTCTTGATAAAGAATATTTTGTTTCAACTTCTTTTGTCGGTGCATTCCAAACCATTGAAGGAGTATAACGGACTCTTGGTTCAACCGGGATATAATGTCTTTTGGAAGATTCATCTTTAGTAATTCTAATATTATGCGCACAAACGCTTTTTAGTGCTTTTTCCAACTTTTTAAGTTTAGCTTTTGTGGTACCTAAGCCCGTTAAAAACAGAACCGACTGTTCATTTGCAAGTTCGTCTTCAATTCCGTGTTTTTCAAACAATAATCTTGAAAGTTCAAAACCGCTTAAATTTGTAACTTTTACTAATATTTTTGTAACATCATTATTGTAAGAATAAACTTCCAAATTAGGTATATTTTTAATTGACCTTATAAAACGATTAACATTTTTAACCAAGTCATATAATGTAAATTTACCCTTTTCAGAATCCAAAAATTTAATTGTAGCTTCAATATTAAACAACAAAGGATATGAAGGAGACGTAGTATTAATAAGGTTAAGTGATTCTTGAATATCCTTCGGATTAACAGAAGAATCTTTACCTATATGAAGCAAAGCAGAAGGGTTAAGCGCACCAGCCGTTTTATGAAGAGACTGAATAACTATATCAGCTCCCTGCATTAAAGCGGGAGTTCCAAGAGCCTTATGGAAATGCCACAAAGCGCCATGTGCTTCATCAACTATTAACAATACATTATACTTTTTACAGATATATGAGATTCTGTACACATCTACCATTACGCCTTCGTATGTAGGATTCGTTAAAATAAATGCTTTAATATCTCTGTTTTTATAAAAAATTTCTTCAAGATAATCAAGATTAATATTTTCAAAGATTCCCCATTCTTCGTTATAACTTGGAGTAATCCAAATAGGTATAGCACCTGATAAAACAAGACCGTTATAAACTGATTTATGACAATTTCTGGCAATAAGTACTTTATCATTTTTTCTTAAAACAGAAAACATAGAAGCTATAATACCTGATGTTGAACCGTTTACGAGGAAGAAAGTTGATTTGGAGTTGTAAATTTTTGACGCTGTATCCATAGCATTTTTAATAATACCTATCGGATTAGCCAAATTATCAAAGCCCTCAGCTTCCGAATAATCATTTTCAAAAATTTTAGTCCCCAGATACTTCAAAGACTCAGGCGCAATAAACTCTCCTTGTGAATGTGACGGGGTAGTAAACAGTGTTCTGTTTATTTTTTTAAACTTATCTATAAAATTTATAATCGACATAACTTTTTTATTATAAAATGAAATAATAAAATTAACTACAATATTAAAAAATTATAACAATTATTATGACAAAAGAAGAAATAAAAAACAGAATAGATGAACTTAAAAAGCTTATTAAAGAGAATAATGAAGCATATTACGTTTTTGATTCTCCTAAAATAACCGACTATGAATATGATGAAATGTATAGGGAGTTAAAAAGATTAGAAGAAGAGAATCCTGAATTTTTAACCTCGGACAGTCCTACAAAACACGTCGGTGATAAAATTTCGACAGGCTTTAAAGAACAAAAACATAAATACAGACTATACAGTTTAGATAATTCAAACAACTATGACGATTTAAAAAAATGGTATGACAGAGTTATAAAAGATACGGGAAGCAAAAATGATATAGAGCTAGTTGTTGAGCTTAAAATTGACGGTTTATCCTGTGCGCTCTCATATGAAAACGGCATATTAAAAATGGGTGCTACGAGAGGGAACGGAATAATAGGAGAAAATATAACTCAGAACATATATACAATAAAAGATATTCCTCAAAAGCTAAATAAGCCTTTAAATATTGAAGTAAGAGGCGAAGTATACATGCCTGTAACTTCATTTGAAAGACTAAATGAAGAGAATATAGAAAAAGGAATAAAAGAATTTGCGAATCCGAGAAACGCAGCAGCAGGTTCACTAAGACAGCTGGATTCAAAAATAACCGCAATCAGAGATTTACATTTCTTTGCATACACACTAATAAGCGAAGATAAAACACTGTTTAAAACTCATTATGAGGCATTAAATATATTAAAAGAACTGGGATTTACAATAAACCCAAATTGTACGTTAGTAAAAGGAATAAATCCTGTAATAGAACAATGCAGGAAGTGGGAATTTGAAAGATTCAATCTTGATTATGCAACAGACGGAATGGTAATAAAAATAAATGATATATCAATGCAAAACGAATTAGGATATACATCGAGGGCGCCAAAGTGGGCAACTGCATTCAAATTTCCGCCTGAAGAGGTATGGACAAAGCTTGAAGGAATAGAATTAAGTGTAGGTAAAACAGGTGCTGTCACACCGGTAGCGAAATTAACTCCGGTTCAATTAGCTGGCAGTGTTGTTAAACGTGCAAGCTTGCATAATTTTGATGAAATACAAAGATTAGGAATTAATATAGGAAACGAAGTATTAATAAAAAAGGCAGCGGAAATAATACCAAAGGTCATAAAGAAAAGAGAAAATGAAGATTTAGGGGTATACAAAGCACCTGAGAGATGTCCTTCTTGTAATGCCGAGCTTATTAAACCTGAGGGAGAAGTATTGTTATACTGCCCGAATAAAGACGGATGTCCCGCACAAATAAAAGGCAGAATAGAATATTGGGCATCAAAAGAAGCTATGGATATAGACGGCATAGGAGAATCCATTGTAGAAAAGTTATATGAAAAAGGGTTGGTTAATGATTTTGCCGACTTATATAAACTTAATCAGGAAGATTTTATGCAGCTTGATTTAATAAAAGAAAAGTCATCCGATAACTTATATAAAGCAATAATTGACTCAAAAACACCTACAATGACAAAATTTCTAACGGCATTAAGCATAAAACTAATAGGAAAAGAAACGGCTGATTTAATAGCACAAGAATTTCCGACATTAGAAAGCATAAAAAATGCAGAATTTGAAGATTTGATAAAAATAGACGGAATAGGGGATAAAGCGGCAAAAAGCATAATTGACTTTTTTAGAGATGAAAAGAATTTGCAGATATTAAAAAAGCTTGAGGAATACGGCGTACACCCTCAAGGTAGTGCTTATACAAAAATATCAAATATATTTGAAGGCAAAACCTTTGTTATAACGGGTACACTTTCCGAACCAAGAACAATATTTGAAGAAAAAATAAAACAACTGGGAGGCAAAGTTTCATCAAGCGTAAGCAAAAAGACCTCATACGTATTAGCGGGAGAAAATCCTGGTTCAAAATTTGACAAAGCTTCTGATTTAGGTATTATAATACTATCAGAAAAGGATTTTGAAATATTATCCCAAGGAAATGAACAGGTCATAAATTAAACAATATTAAATAATTAAATATATCAAATGTATCAAAAATCATTCAACAAAACTAACAGGGACAAAAAAATATGAATAGAAATTTCAGAGTAATAACAATAAACGGAATACGAGGAATAATTGCCGCAATATTTATAGTACTCGGACTTATTGCAGGCTTCATTGTTTCACCCGGATGGGTATGCATGAAAGTTTGGAATTATGCTTTTGAAAATTCTAATATAATTGCTCAAATGCACCTTATACAAGGTATACTTTTATGGTCAATTATTGCGTTAACACTTTATGCCCTCAACAACAGAAAAGCACTAATAGGTTTTGGCTCTTATTCCGGACTTAATCCCGAACAAATCAGAGATATAATGGAACGGGCAAAAGAAAATGAAAAAAACATATTAAAAGAATTAGAAGAAAAAGCTAAAAATCAAAGTAATTTTAAAAACGCAAACTTTATTAATCCAGAAAAAGAAAACAACTTAGAACAAATAAAAGAAGAAGTAGTAGTAGCAAAAACAGAAGTAGAAGCAGAAGCAGAAGCAGAAGAAATAAAAAGGTAGGAATATGAAAAATTTATTTATCGGATTTATTACAATATTAACAATTATATGTATTGTTAATCAATGTGCATTTTCAACAGACAATGAACCAAAGAAACCGGCCGGTTATATTTCACTAAATAGTACCAAAACAAAAGAAGTAGAACCAAATACTGCAACAATAACATTTGCCGTCGAAAATACTTCAAGTGTTGCACAAAACGCAGCAAAAGAAAACAATGAAATCTCAAATAAAATCATTAATGCTTTAAAGCTAGTCACATCAAGCCAAACAGACGTAATAAAAACAACTAATTTTTCAATACGTCCGATATATTCACATACTCCGTCTGGTAAAAGTGTAATCAAAAACTATACCGCTGTTAACTCTATAAAAGTTGAAACAAAAGATATAAAAAAGATAGCTAAATTAATAGATACAGCAATTTCTAACGGAGCAAACAGAACAGACAACTTATACTACGGATATGAAAATGATAAAAGTGTATGTAATGAAATGTATCCTGCAGTAGTTAAAGAATTAAAAGCTCAAGCAGGAATACTTGCTCAATCGGCAGGAACAAGTTTAGACGGAGTAAAACAGATAAATGCTTCTTGCAATATAGATTCAATAGCCTCAAATGGAAGATTTTATGCGTCAAAAGCGATGAATTCTTTTGACTCGGCAGCGGAAGAAGCTGCTGCACCTGCAATCGAAGCGGGGAAAGTAAAAGTAAAAGTTTATGTAAACGCTGACTTTTATGTTAAATAAGGGGAACTAATGTTAGAGCCAAAAAATACCGTCAAAAATATGAACGGATATTATGTTCCTTTATTTGAAAAAGATTGGGAACTTAAAATTGACAGTAATGAAAATAACTATGGCCCCTCACAAAAAGTTATTGAGGCTTTAAAAAACTGCGATTTCAGGAATATAAGCTTTTATCCTTTTTATGGGGAATTATCGCAAAAAATAGCCGATTACAATCAAGTAAATATAGGCAATATAAAAGTTACAAACGGTGCGGATGAAGCTCTTCAAGGAATAATTCAGACATATCTTAATGAAGGTGAATATCTTCTGACACTCGATGTTTCTTTTGAAATGCCTGTAATATACGCTCAAATACAAGGCGGAAAAATTAAAAAAGTACCGTTTAAAACGAAATGGGAATTCCCTATAAACGAATTTTTAAATGAATTAAACGATAATAAAATCAAAATAATATATATAGCTTCACCAAATAATCCGACAGGAAACACTATTTCAAAAGAAAATTTGGATTTAATTCTTGCAAACTCCAAAAATAAAGCCGTAATTATAGATGAAACTTATGCAAACTATTCGGATAAATCTTTTAAAAATTACATAAAAGAACATGATAACGTATTTATAGTACGTTCCTTTTCAAAAGATTTTGCCCTCGCAGGCTTAAGACTCGGTTATATTATAAGTAATGAAGATAATATAAAAACATTAAAAAAAGTTATCAGCCCTTTTAGCGTAAATGCTTATGCCGTTAAAGCAGGGATTACCGCACTTGAAGACAAAGCATATTTATTACGGATAAAAGATGAAATTAATCAGTCAAAAGAAGAATTAAAGAACTTTTTTAAAGATTTAGGAGCCGTTGTTTATAACTCGGAAGCTAACTTCATTTTAATTGATTTTAAAAATAAAGCTGAATTCATATACAGAAAATTAATAAACGAAAATATATCGGTAAAATTATTTAAAAAAGGAACTTTGCTTGAAAATCATCTGAGAATAACAATACCGACAAAAGAAGGTGTAAAAAAAATCAAGTCGGCACTAAAAAAGAAACCTTCTCTTGTTTTTGATATGGACGGTGTATTAATTAACGCAAGCAATTCATACAGAACAGCAATAGAAAAAACATACGAGAAGTATACAGGGAAAAAAGCTGACCCAAAACAAATTCAAAAAATTAAAAATATGGGCGGTATGAATAATGATTGGGATTTAACAAAATTCCTGATTGAAAGTAACGGAATACATATTGAATATTCTGCCATAACCGAAACGTTCCAAAAATTATATTGGGATG